>NZ_PTQZ01000064.1:5346-8200 GCF_002943415.1 Amnimonas aquatica
GGAACATGGCCACCAGCTTGAAGATCAGGAAGCCCAGCAGCGCGAAGATCAGGATGTCCATGAGCTGCAGGCCTTCGAAGGCTCCGCCGGCGAACAGCGCGGCGATCAGACCGCCGGCAAGCAGGCCTCCGAGCAGACCGCCCATCATGCCCTTCTTGGCGGCACCGGCGGCCGGCGCGGCGGCCTGGGAAGGCGACTGCGCCGGCTGGGCGGCCTGGCGCTGCTGGCTCGGCGAAGCCTGGGCGCGATCCGGCTGGGCCGGCGCGGTCTGCTGGGTACGGCCGAACGACTTGCCGCCGCCCATGCGCTTGGCGTGGGCCTCTTCCACGACGAGGGTCACGCTCAGCAACGCGACGAGCAGCACCGACAACTTCTTCATGCACGATCTCCAGGGCGGGCCGGCCTGCGCCGACGACTCAGTGACTTACGAGGTCGTAGCTTAACCGCATTCCGGCACCCGGTGCACGCCCCGCGACCACGGTCATTCGTCGTTGAGCGAGCACTCGCCGAGCGTCGGCGTCTGCTTGCAGCGCACGCGCTTGAGCAGCTTCATCATGCGCGCGTCGTAGTCACCGTCCTTCATCATGTTGATGCGCGCCTCGCGCATCATGGTCACGTACTTGGCCTTGTCCGCCGGCGTCAGCTCCATCCAGTAGCGGGCCTCGATGCCCTTTTCCTCGCGCGCCACGTATTCGAAGGCCTTGTCGATCTGGGTCAGCACGTATTCGCGCAGCTTCTGGCCGACATCCGGCGGCATGCGGTCGCGACGCACCACCAGCGAAGCGGTCATCATGGCCAGCGGGAAGCGGTAGACCGCACCCTTGTCGCCCATGCCGCGGTAGATCTCCAGCGGCTTGAAGGCCACTGCCGGCGCCGCGATGATGTCGACCTGGCCGTTGTTGAACTTGCCGGCGAAGTTGGTGATGTCCGACGCCACCGGCTGCGCGCCCAGCTGCTGCACGATCTTGGCCTGCGACCGGTCCCATTCCAGCACCGCCACCTTCTTGCCGGCGGCCTTCTCCACCGAGTTGATGGCACGGTCGCGCACCATGACATAGACCGAGCCGAGCGGGATCAGGCCGACGATCTCGTAGTTGCCGTTGACCATGAGCGGCCCCAGCTTGGGGTCGGCCAGCGTCGCCAGCACGGCGCGCATGTGGGTGTTGTCGGGCACCGCGCCGACGGCGTCGAGGCTGCCCACGAAGTGGTTGAACTGCTTGGCGCGCAGGGTGGTGATGGCGACCCCGTCGCACTGCCCGGCCTTCAGGTCCTCGGCGGCGACACGCTCATCGACATAGGGCTTGATCTCGGCGTTGATGCCCCACTTCTTCGCCTCCAGCAGGTAGTCGCGGGCATTGGCGACAGCAGGTCCGTTGGCGCCGACCGGATCGAAGATGCAGAAGCGGACGGTCTTGCCCTGCATGACCTTGGCGGCGGCCTGGATGTCGGCCTGCTGGGCGGCGCTGGGAGCGATGTTGGCCTGGGCGATGACCGGCGCCAGCAGCAGCGGCAGCAACGGTGCCGCCAGACGGCTGGCGAGCCGCTGGCAAAGGTGACGGACAGCGTTGGAACGGCGGACGGATGCTCGGACTTGCATTCTTGTTGTCTCCCTCGTGAGGCTGGCCATGGCAGGCAGCCGTTGTCGCTCTTGGCGGCGACCGTGTCACAAGGCTAAGCGATGCAGGCGCTCCCGGGTTGACCGTAATGCCCGCATTTCACGGCAGTTTCATCACTCGGGAGCATAACGGGACAGGGGTGCCGGCCTGCTGGCCGGCACCGGTAACTCAAGCGGGCGTTCCGGCTCAGACCTCGTGCACGAACAGCTCGCGCTCGAAACGGATCTGCGGCCAGAACACGCCGTCGTCGGCACGCTCGCCGGCACCGATGACCATGACCGTGAAAGCCTCATCGGGCAGGCCGAGCAGCTTGCGCACGCGCACTTCGTCGAAGCCCTCCATCATGCAGGTGTCGAAGCCGTGGGCGCGGAACGCCAGCACCAGGTTCTCGCAGGCCAGCGCCGTGCTTTTCGCGGCCCAGAGCCGGACTTCGGCGCTGGTGTAGGGACCGCGCGGCACGGCGGCGACCAGGCCGCCGACCGCGAATGCCGCCTTCTTCACCACGGCGAAGCTGTTCAGCGGGCCCGGCGCATAGTTGTAGGGGATGAGCTGGTAGTAGCGCTGCACCAGCTTGGGCACATCGGGCATGGGCCACTCGCGCAGCATCTTGCGCGAGAACTCCTCGACACGGTCGGTGCGCGCCACGCAGACGATCAGCTCGGCGGCAGTCTTGGCGGCGAGCTGGCTCATGCAGGCCTTGACCAGCTTCGCCTTCTTCGCCGGCGTGCGCACCACGTAGAACTCCCACGGCTGCAGGCCGGACGAGCACGGCGCCAGCAGCGCCATGTCCAGGCAGTCGTCAAGCACCGCCTGCGGGATGGGCGTGGCGGTGAACTTGCGCACCGAGCGGCGGCTGATCACGGTCTGGCGGAAAGCCTCGACATCGATATGGGCCGGGGCCGGCTCGTGGTAGCGGGTCTTGCCGTCGACAGTGACAGTGGCGTTTTTCGAGGCTGCGCTCATGACTTCTTCCTGACAGGGGGAATTTTCAGTTGCAACGCTATCCGCGCGACGTCCGTCAGTCAAACGCGGCGATGCGCCGTGCGCGACAGAACAACCACCGAAAGACACGCCATCCGTCAGCCGCGGCCAACGAATCGGGGCTGCATGGCGTTATCTGACTGCACCATTCCTGTCAGGAGAGTACGGATGAAACCGCTCAAGCAAATGCTCAAGCCGCTGGCCCTCTCGCTCTGCCTCGGTGTCGCCGCAGGCGCCCCGCTGCTGCTCGCCACCCC
>NZ_PTQZ01000065.1 GCF_002943415.1 Amnimonas aquatica
TTCCGCTGTTCAGCCAGGACGACGAAGCGCGCGGCATTCCCGATGCCGTGACCGCGCTGGGCGCGCGCATCGCCGCCGCCGACGCGGTGCTGATCGCCACGCCGGAATACAACTACTCGGTGCCCGGCGTGCTGAAGAACGCCATCGACTGGCTATCGCGCCTGAAGCCGCAGCCGCTGGCCGGCAAGCCGGGCGCCATCATCGGCGCCAGCATGGGCCAGTTCGGCACCGCCCGCGCCCAGTATCACCTGCGCCAGACCCTGGTGTTCATGGACATGCATCTGCTGAACAAGCCGGAAGTGATGATCGGCCAGGCGCACGAGCGCTTCCACGATGGCCGGCTGAGCGACGAACGCACGCGCGAGCACTTGGCGAAACTGCTGGCGGCGCTGGCGGACTGGACCCGCCGCGTCGGCGGCCGTTGAGGAGCGCCGCCATGACACAGGCCGACATGCAACTCATCACCGGCAAATCCGTGGTGCTCGGCGAAGGCATGGGCATCGTGCGCACGGTGCCCACGGTGCAGCGCCGGCAGATCGGCGCCTGGTGCTTCCTCGACCACTTCGGCCCGGTCGATGTCGGCACGCCGGACAGCGGCAGGCAGGGCATGCGCGTCGGGCCGCATCCGCACATCGGCCTGCAGACCGTGACCTGGCTGCTCTCCGGCGAGATCCTGCACCGCGACAGCCTGGGCTCGCTGCAGGTCATCCGTCCGGGCCAGCTCAACCTCATGACCTCCGGGCGCGGCATCAGCCACTCCGAGGAATCACCGGCGCAACGCTCGCCCGTGCTGCACGGCGCGCAGATGTGGATCGCCCTGCCCGAGCACGCCCGCCACTGCGCGCCGGCGTTCGCGCACCACGCCGCGCTGCCCGTGGTCGAGCACCAGGGCCTGCGCGTCACCGTCATGCTCGGCGAGGCGCTGGGCGAACGCTCGCCGGGCATCATCTACAGTCCGCTGGTCGGGCTGGAGCTGCACGGAGCCGATGCCGCCGAAGCCTCGCTGCCGCTGGATGCCCGCTTCGAGTACGGGCTGGAGGTGCTAGAGGGCGAGCTGTCGGTGGCCGGGGAAACCCTGCGCCCGGGCCAGCTGCTCTATCTCGGCGCCGGCCGCACCAGCCTGTCGCTGCAGGCCGGCGCGGGCTTCCGCGCCCTGCTGCTGGGCGGCGAGCCCATGGGTGAAGACCTGCTGGTCTGGTGGAACTTCGTCGGCCGCACGCGCGAAGAGCTGACGCAGGCCTGCCGGGAATGGAACGACCGCGACGGGTATTTCGCGCGCGAGTACGGGCAGGTGCTGGGCTACGACGGCACGCCCCTGACCGCACCCATGCCGCCCTGGGCCGGCTGAGGCCCTTTGCTCAGGCCCTTTGCCTGCAGCCGGTTTCCCTGCCCGCCTCAGTCCGTCCGTTTCTGCAGCAGCCGGATGATGCTGGAGAAGTCCAGCGCGCCGGCGCCGCCGGCGCTGTGCGCGGCGTAGAGGTTGCGCGCCAGGCCGCCGAGCGGGATCGCCGAGCCGGTGGCCAGCGCCGCCTCTTCCGCCAGCCCCAGATCCTTGAGCATGAGGTCGGAACCGAAGCCGCCGCTGTAGCCGCGCGATGCCGGCACACCGTCCATCACGCCCGGCACCGGGTTGTACTTCTGCAGCGACCAGTTGTCGCCCGAGCTCTGCTTCATGATCTCGGCCAGCACCGCCGGGTCCAGGCCATTGTTGACGCCCAGGCTGAGCGCCTCCGCCGAGCCGATCATGTGGATAGCCAGCAGCATGTTGTTGCAGACCTTGGCGACCTGGCCGGCGCCGCTGCCGCCGGCATGGAAGATGTTGCGGCCCATGGCGGCGAGGAACGGCCGCGCGGCCTCGACCGCGCCGGCATCGCCGCCGACCATGAAAGTCAGCGTGCCGGCAGCGGCGCCGGCGGTGCCGCCTGACACCGGGGCATCGATCATGGACAGGCCGCGCGCAGCGGCAGCGGCCGCGACCCTGCGCGCGCTCGCCGGTGCGATGGTGCTGCAGTCGATGACACGCGTGCCTGCCGGCAGCGTCGCCAGCAGCCCCGGGTTGCCGGCCGTGCCGTCACCCAGGTAGAGGCCCTCGACATGACGGCTGGCCGGCAGCATGGAAATCACCACGCCGGCGCCGGCGAGCGCGCCGGCGGCGCTGTCGGCCACCGCCACGCCATCGGCCGCGACGCGCGCGCGCGCCTCCGGCGACAGGTCGGTGGCGGTCACGTCGAAGCCGGCCTTGCGCAGGTTCACGGCCATGGGGCCGCCCATGTTGCCGAGGCCGATGAAGGCGATCTTGTCTGTCATGTGTATCCCTCTGGCCGCTGCTGGCGACCGGCATGTTGTTGTCGTTGCACCAGCCGCGACACGGCCGGCAATGCGCGTGCGCGCGGCCACAGCCTCAGCGGATGGCCTCCGGGCCGTCGTCCTGCAGCAGGCGGCGCGCCACGATCACGCGCATGATCTCGTTGGTGCCTTCGAGGATCTGGTGCACGCGGGCATCGCGCAGCAGGCGCTCGAGCGGGTAGTCGCGCAGGTAGCCGTAGCCGCCATGGAGCTGCAGGGCCTCGTTGCAGATCTGGAAACCGGCATCGGTGGCGAAGCGCTTGGCCATGGCGCAGTAGGTGCTGGCCTCGGAGTGGCCGGCATCGAGCTTCGCCGCTGCCAGGCGGATCATCTGCCGCGCCGCCACCAGTTCGGTGGCCATGTCGGCGAGGCGGAACTGCAGGGCCTGGAACTCGGCCAGCGACTTGCCGAACTGGCGGCGTTCGCCGAGGTAGCGCTGCGCCGCGTTGAGCGCGCCCTGGGCGGCGCCCACCGAGCAGGTGGCGATGTTGATACGGCCGCCGTCCAGCCCCTTCATGGCGATGCGGAAGCCCTCGCCCTCCTCGCCCAGGCGGTTGGCCACCGGCACGCGCACGTCATCGAAGAAGATGGCGCGCGTGGGCTGGCTGTTCCAGCCCATCTTCTCTTCCTTCTTGCCGTAGCGGATGCCCGGCGCATCTGCGGGCACGGCGATCGCGCTGATGCCCTTCGCGCCCGGACCGCCGGTACGCGCCATGACCACCAGCATGTCGGTGTCACCGGCGCCGGAGATGAACATCTTCGAGCCCTTGAGCACGTAGACGGCATCCGCGCCCTCGCCTTCGCGGCGTGCCACGGTCTTCAGGCCGGCGGCGTCCGAACCGGCGTCCGGCTCGGTCAGGCAATACGAGGCCAGGCGCTCGCCGGAGGTCAGCAGCGGCCCCCATGCCGCCTGCAGCGCCGGCTGCCCCCAGCTGCAGAGCATCCAGGTCGCCATGTTGTGGATGGTGAAGAAGGCCGCGGTGGACGGGTCGGCGGCGGCCAGCTCCTCGAACACCAGCGCCGAGTCCAGCCGGCTCAGGCCGAGCCCGCCCTGGGCCTCGGGCGAATACAGCCCGCAGAAGCCGAGCTGCCCGCCCTGGCGCAGCGCATCGACCGGGAACACCTGCTCGGCATCCCAGCGCGCGGCGTGCGGCGCCAGCTCGCGCTCGGCGAAATCACGGGCGAGCTGCTGGAAAGCCAGCTGGTCCGCGTTCAGTTCGAAATCCATGCCCTCGCCTCTCCCGAAACGTTTCAGCGCAGGCTGATGGTGGTGTTGACCGTGCTCACCGCATCCTCGTCGAACCAGCGCGCGGTCACGGTCTTGGTCTGGGTGTAGAACAGCACGACCTGCTTGCCGTAGGGGCCGAGGTCGCCGAGCTTGGAGCCGCGCGAGCCGGTGAAGGAGAACAGCGGCACCGGCACCGGGATCGGCACGTTGATACCGACCTGGCCGACATCGATCTCCTCCTGAAAGTGCCGGGCTGCGCCGCCGGAGCGGGTGAAGAGACCGGTGCCGTTGCCGTTCGGGTTGGCGTTGATGAGCGCGATGGCGTCATCCAGCGTGTCGACCTCGACCACGCACAGCACCGGCCCGAAGATCTCCTGATCGTAGATGCGCATGCCCGGCTTGACGCCGGCGAACAGCGTGGGGCCGACGAAGTTGCCGTTGTCGTAGCCCGGCACCGGCGGATTGCGGCCATCGAGCACCAGCCGCGCGCCATCCTCCAGGCCGGTGGCGATCAGGCTCTCGATGCGCGCGCGCGCGGCGCAGGAAATCACCGGGCCGACATCAACACCGGGCTCGTGGCCGGCGCCGACCTTAAGCGTCTTCGCGCGCTCGGCGATCTCGTCGACCCAGGCCCGCGCCTCGCCCACCAGCACCACCACGGAAGAGGCCATGCAGCGCTGGCCGGCGGCACCGAAACCGGCGCCGACCAGGGCATTGAGGGTCTGCTCCTTGGGCGCGTCGGGCAACACCACGACGTGGTTCTTGGCGCCCATCATGCACTGCACGCGCTTGCCGGCGAGCGAAGCGCGGTTGTAGACGTGGGTGCCGACACGGGTGGAACCGACAAAGGAAATCGCGCGGATGTCCGGGTGATCGCAGAGGCCGTTGACCACGTCCTCGGCGCCATGCACCACGTTCAGCACGCCGGCGGGAATGCCGGCCTCGACCGCCAGCTCGACCAGGCGCATGGTGCTCATCGGGTCCTGCTCGGAGGGCTTGAGCACGAAGGTGTTGCCAGTGGCGATGGCCATGGGGAACATCCATAGCGGGATCATGGCCGGGAAATTGAACGGCGTGATGCCCGCGCACACGCCCAGCGGCTGCTGCAGCGTGTAGGTGTCGACGCCATTGGCGACATTGTTGGCCAGCTCACCCATCTGCAGGCTGCCGATGTTGGCGGCGTGCTCCACCACCTCGAGACCGCGGAAGATGTCGCCCTCGGCGTCCGGCAGGGTCTTGCCCTGCTCGGCGGTGAGCAGCGCCGCCACCTCACTCATGTTTTCACGGATCAGCTGCTGGTACTTGAGGAAGATGCGCGCGCGCGCGCCAATCGGCGTCTTGCGCCAGGTCCTGAACGCCGCTTTCGCCGCCGCCACGGCGGCCGCCAGCTCCTCCGGCGTGGCCAGCGGCACCCGCGCCAGCACCTGCTGGGTCGCCGGATTGACGACATCACGCCATTGCGTGGTCTGCGACTCGACGAACTCGCCGTTGATGAGCAGCTTGATGGTGGGCACGGCGGTGCCGGACGGTGCCGTGGAGCGGGTAGCCTGGGTCATGGTGGTCTGCCTTGCGATACGCGCCGCACCCTGTCGGGCAGCGCTGGGAAAAACCGAGCATACATAGGTTAAAATGCACCATGAACAGACATTAACTCATGTTTGATATGCAAAAAGACACCAAGAAAGCACCGCTCGCCAACTGGGACGACCTCCGTGTCTTCCTCGAGGTCGCGCGCGGCGGCACCGCCAGCGCCGCCGCGCGGCGCCTGGGCGTGGACTACACCACGGTGGCCCGGCGCGTCCGCGCGCTGGAGGAAGCCATGGGCGCCCTGCTCTTCGACCGCTCGCGCAGCAACGGCTTCAGCCTCACCCAGGACGGCCAGCAGCTGGTCGGCTACGCCGAAGCCATGGAAGGCGCCATGCAGGCCGCCAGCGAAGCCGTGTCAGGCACCGGCGGCGCGCTCTCCGGCCATGTCCGCATCGGCTGCACCGAGGCCTTCGGCATCCATTTCGTGATCCCGGAAATGGTGGCGTTCCAGGAGCGCTACCCGAACATCACCATCGATGTGCTGCCGGTGCCGCACTTCGTCAACCTGTCGCGGCGCGAGGCCGACATCGCCATCACCCTGGAGCGGCCGGCGCGCGGCCCCTATGTCTGCGTCAAGCTCTGCGACTACCGGCTGGCGCTGTACGCCACGCCGGACTACCTCGCCGCCCGGCCGGTGCGGTGCCGCGAAGACCTGCGCGAACACCGCTTCATCAACTACGTGCAGGACCTCGCCTTCAGTCCGCGCCTGCTCTACCTCGACGAGGTCGTGCCCGGCGCCAGCAGCCCGCTGCGCAGCACCAGCGTGCTGGCGCAGTACCAGGCCGCGCTGCAGGGGCGAGCCATGGCCATCCTGCCCTGCTTCATGGCTGCCGGCGACCCGCGCCTGACTGCCGTGCTGCCCGGCGAGCTGTCGGTGATCCGCCAGTTCTGGATGTCCTACAGCGAGGACCTGCGCCGGCTCCGGCGCGTCACCAGCGTGGCCGGCCACCTCATCGAGCGAGCGCGCGCCAGCGAAGCCTTCCTGCTCGGCGACACCACGGCCTCCACCCTCTGAACGAGGCCGCTACGCCCATCTGGCAATGCGCCGGGGCACACCCGCCCCGGTTTTTTTGCTAGATTCCGCCCACACCCGGAAACCGACTCTTGTCAGGAGCATGCCCCATGAAGACCCGCGCCGCCGTCGCCTGGAAAGCCGGTCAGCCGCTGACCATCGAAACCGTCGACCTCGCCGGACCCAAGGCCGGCGAAGTGCTGGTCGAGATCAAGGCCACCGGCATCTGCCACACCGACTGGTACACGCTCAGCGGCGCCGACCCGGAAGGCCTGTTCCCCGCCATCCTCGGCCATGAAGGCGCCGGCGTGGTGGTCGACGTCGGCCCCGGCGTGAAGTCGCTGCGCAAGGGCGACCACGTCATTCCGCTGTACACGCCGGAATGCCGCGAGTGCAAGTTCTGCCTGTCGCAGAAGACCAACCTGTGCCAGGCCATCCGCAGCACCCAGGGCCGCGGCCTGATGCCGGACGCCACCTCGCGCTTCTCGCTCGACGGCCAGGACCTGTTCCACTACATGGGCACGTCGACGTTCTCCAACTACATCGTGGTGCCGGAGATCGCGCTGGCGAAGATCCGCGAGGACGCCCCGTTCGACAAGGTCTGCTACATCGGCTGCGGCGTCACCACCGGCATCGGCGCGGTGCTGTTCACCGCCAAGGTCGAGGCCGGCGCCAACGTGGTCGTGTTCGGTCTCGGCGGCATCGGCCTGAACGTGATCCAAGGCGCGAAGATGGTCGGTGCCGGCAAGATCATCGGCGTCGACCTGAACTCCGATCGCGAAAAGATGGCACGCGAGTTCGGCATGACCCACTTCCTCAACCCGAAGGACATCGAAGCCGCCGGCGGCAACATCGTCGATGCCATCATCCAGCTCACCGACGGCGGCGCCGACTACAGCTTCGAGTGCATCGGCAACACCAAGGTCATGCGCCAGGCGCTGGAGTGCACGCACAAGGGCTGGGGCCGCAGCATCATCATCGGTGTCGCCGAGGCCGGCGCCGAGATCAGCACGCGCCCGTTCCAGCTCGTCACCGGCCGCAAGTGGGAAGGCTCGGCCTTCGGCGGCGCGCGCGGCCGCACCGACGTGCCGAAGATCGTCGACTGGTACATGGAGGGCAAGATCAACATCGACTCGCTGATCACCCACAAGCTGAAGCTGGAAGACATCAACGAAGGCTTCGCGCTGATGAAGCGCGGCGAGTCCATCCGTTCCGTGGTCGAGTTCTGACATGGGCGCGGCCGCGTTCGAGACCCGCAGCAGCCACGGCTGCTTCGGCGGCCTGCAGGGCTATTACGAGCACGCCTCGGCGGCAGTCGGCCTGCCCATGCGTTTCAGCGTGTTCCAGCCGCCGCGCGCGCTGGCCGGCGAACGCGTGCCGGTGCTGTTCTGGCTCGCCGGACTGACCTGCACCGAAGAGACCTTCATGATCAAGGCCGGCGCCCAGCGTCTGGCCGCCGAATACGGCCTCATGCTGGTCACCATGGACACCAGCCCGCGCGGCGCCGGCATTCCCGGCGAGAGCGAACACTGGGACTTCGGTGTCGGCGCAGGCTTCTACCTCGATGCCACCCAGGCGCCCTGGGCCGCGAACTACCGCATGGAAAGCTATGTCACCGGCGAGCTGCGCGACCTGATCCTCGCGCACTTCCCGGCCGACCCGGCCCGCGTAGGCCTCTCCGGCCACTCCATGGGCGGCCATGGCGCACTCACGCTGGCGCTGCGCCACCCCGGCCTGTACCAGTCGGTATCGGCGTTCGCGCCGATCTCTGCGCCCATGCAGTGCCCGTGGGGCGAGAAGGCCTTCGGCCGCTATCTCGGCGAAGACCGGCAGGCCTGGCGCGGCCATGACGCCGTGGCGCTGCTGGAGGATGGTCACCGCTGCCCGCCGCTGCTGGTG
>NZ_PTQZ01000066.1 GCF_002943415.1 Amnimonas aquatica
CTCAGGCGGTCTGCAGCATGCCCTGGAAATAAGTGCCGAACGCCTTCATTTCTCCCCGGCCGAGCGCCGGCACCATCTTGCTGATGGCCGCCTTCGAGCCCTTGCTGATGGCAGTCTGGCCCACCGAGAACATGTTGCGGGCAATGAAGCCCAGCTTGATGGCCTTGGCCGACTCTTCGTAGAAGGCCTCGATGGCCAGTTCCGAGAAGCGCAGCATGGCACGGGTCATCTGCTCGCGGTCGCCCTCGCCGCGCGCGGCGGCGGACCAGGCCTCGGCGAGCAGCGCGTAGTCGGCTTCCGACAGCGAGAAGCTGATGTAGTCGCGCGCCACGCCATCGCGCTCGAGGCGGGTACGGCGGTTGCCGATGTAGACCGACACCGGCTTCAGGTCGGCGTTGTCGAGCTTGGACAGGACCTGGCGAATCAGCGTGTGCACGGTGCTCTTGATCAGGCCCGCCACCGTCTCCAGCGACTTCGGCGCGCTGCTGCCGGCGTCGGCGCCCTTCATCAGGTTGAGCATCAGGGCATCGACGATCTCGTCGGCGTAGCGCTGGGTGAGCTGCACCACGCGGGGCGCCTGCGGCTCCGCAGGCAGCTCGGGGCCGGAGAACGCGGCCAGCACGGCGTCGAAATCGGCCCGCAGGGCATCGGACGCCGGAAAAGCGAAAAGCCGGGTCATGGGGTCTCCTCAGGCCTTGGTGAACATGGTGTCGTAATGGGCGGCGACCTGCTTCAGCTCGTCATCGCTGAGCGAACCGAAGAGCTTGTTGACGGCGGTGTGGCTGCCCTTGAGCACGGTGCTGCGGCCGACATCGACCAGCTTGCGCTTGACGAAGCCGAGGTCGAGCGAGCCGGTGAACTCGTCGTAGAAGCGCTTCACCGCCACCTCGGTGAAATCGGTCATGGCCGTGGTCAGGCCGGGACGGGCGGCGGCGATCTGGCCGGCGCGGATCTGGCCCAGCAGGTCATCGAAGCGGGCGCCGAGCGCGGCAGGCAGCTCGAAGCCGAAGCGCGCCTGGTCGCCGACGTAGACTCGGCGGCTGTTGAGGTAGCCGGCGAGCTTGTCCTGCTCGCCCTTGTCGACCTTGCCCATGATCTGCTTGATCAGCACATGCATGGTGCTCTTCAGCAGGCCGGCGAGCACGCTGAGAATGCCGGCGCCGTCTTCGCCGCTGTGCTTGAGGATGTCGATGACATCCAGCGCCAGCGCCTTGATCACCCCATCGGTGGTGCCGACGGCGATCTGGCTGCTCACCGCCGGATCGGCGTACTTGCCCTGGGCATGGTCGGCCAGCAGGCCGTCGATGGTGGTCTGCAGCTTGTTGTCGAGCGGAAAGGAAAAGAAGTAGCTGCTCATGATGAGTCCTGTATTTGTTATGGGTCCGGCTGTTGCGGATCCGGTGGCCTGGCACCGGACCGCCACGCATGGATGGTGACGCTGCGCGATGGCGGAATGGTGGCGCGCACGCCGCGCTTTGGCAAGCGCCGCGCCGGACCGCGCGGCCACATTTTCCATGCCCCGCACCGGCCCGGCGGCCCGCCTCGGGACTGGCGGCAGGCTTACTGGCGCACGGTGCGCCAGCTGCCGGCCAGCTCCTCGGCCGTGGAACGGAACGGATTGATGTCGAGCCCGCCGCGACGCGTGTAGCGCGCGTGCACGGTCAGCAGCGCCGCGCCGGTCAGCGCCTGCAGGTCGAGGAAGATGCGCTCGACGCACTGCTCGTGGAAATCGGCATGGCGGCGGAACGACACCAGGTAGGCCAGCAGGCTGTCCGGGTCGATGCGCGGACCGTGGCAGCGCACCACCACGCTGCCCCAGTCGGGCTGGTCGGTCACCGGGCAGTTGCTGCGCAGCAGGTGCGAATGCCAGGTCTCGTCCACGATTCGCGACGGGTCGCAACGCAACAGGCCGGGGTCGGGCTCGCGACGGTCCTCGATGCTCAGCGGCAGGTCGTCCAGGCAACGGCCGGGCAGCCCGCCGAAACGCAGCGGCGCATCCGCCGGCAGCAGCGTCAGCGTCACCGGCGCGCCGGCGGCCTGCGACAGCTCGCCCTCGACCAGCGCGGTGAAATCGGCCGGGGTCGCGAAGCGGGTGAAGTTGAGGCTGTTGAAATAGAGCTTGAGCGACTTCGACTCGATCAGCGCCGGCGAATCGGCGGGCACGCGGATCTCGCCCACCGCCACCACTGGCTTGCCGCCCGGCTCCAGCCAGGACAGCTCGTAGTGCGTCCACAGATCGACGCCGATGAACGGCAGCGGCGCCGCGCCATCACCGGCCAGACCCAGCGCCTCGCGCGCCAGCCGGCGCGGGATCGGCTGCAGCAGGCCGGCGTCATGCGTGTCCGGGTAGACCGTGGCCTGGCCCAGCGTGGTCAGCGCGTGCAGGTCCATGCTCACTCCCGCATGCCGGTGCCGCGCTGCAGCAGGCGCAGCGCGACGACATAGAGCACCACGGTCAGCGCGGTGACGAAGGCGAGCGAGGCGAAGATGGGCACGTCGCTGTGGCCGAGCACGCCGTAGCGGAAGGCGTTGACCATGTAGACGATCGGATTCAGCAGCGACACGCCCTGCCAGAACGGCGACAGCAGCTCCATGGAATAGAACACGCCGCCGAGGTAGGTCAGCGGCGTGAGCACGAAGGTCGGCACGATGGAGACATCATCGAACGACTTGGCGTAGACCGCGTTGATGAAGCCGCCGAGCGAGAACAGCACCGCCGTGATCAGCACGCTGTAGACCATGACGAAGCCGTGGTTGAGGCTGAGGTCGGTGAAGAACAGCGACAGCAGCGTCACGATCACGCCCACCGCGAGGCCGCGCGCGACGCCGCCGAGCACGAAGCCGATGAGGATGATCGAATGCGGCACCGGCGACACCAGCAGTTCCTCGATGCTGCGCTGGAACTTGGCGCTGTAGAAGCTCGACACCACGTTCGAATACGAGTTGGTGATGACCGCCATCATGATCAGGCCGGGCACGATGAACTGCATGTAGCTGTGCCCGCCCATCTCGCCGATGTTGCGGCCGACGAGGTTGCCGAAGATGACGAAGTACAGCGTCATGGTGATGGCCGGCGGCACCAGCGTCTGCACCCAGATGCGCATGAAGCGGCGCACTTCCTTGACCACGATGGTCTCCAGCGCGACGCGGTTGGGCGCCGAGAACAGGCTGCTCATGCCACCTCCCCCGCCTTCAGGTTCTTCTCCACCAGACGCACGAACAGTTCCTCCAGGCGGTTGCTCTTGTTGCGCATGCTGCCCGCCAGCACGCCCTGCGAGCTCAGCGCAGCGAACACCGCGTTGAGCGACTGCCCGCGACGGATATCGACCTCCAGCGAAGTCGGCGACGCCAGCCGCAGCGTGTAGTCCGGCAGCACCGGCACGGCCTCCAGCGCGTGATCGAGGTCGAGGACGAAGGTCTCCTGCTGCAGCTTGGCCAGCAGCGAGCGCATGTCGGTGTTCTCCACCACTTCGCCATGATCAAGGATGGCGATGTTGCGGCACAGCGACTCCGCCTCCTCCAGGTAGTGCGTGGTCAGGATGATGGTGGTGCCCTGCCGGTTCAGCCGCGTCAGGTAGTCCCACATGGAGCGGCGCAGCTCGATGTCCACGCCCGCGGTGGGCTCGTCGAGGATGAGCAGACGCGGCTCGTGCACCAGCGCGCGCGCCACCATCAGGCGGCGCTTCATGCCGCCGGAGAGCAGCCGTGCCTGCTGGTCACGCTTTTCCCACAGGCCGAGCTGCTCCAGGTACTTCTCGGCCTGGGCATAGGCACGCTTGGCCGGAATGCCGTAGTAGCCGGCCTGGGTGGCGACGATGTCGATGACCTTCTCGAACTGGCCGAAGTTGAACTCCTGCGGCACCACGCCGAGGTGACGCTTGGCCTCGTCGGTGTCGGTGTCGAGGTCATGGCCGAAGATGCTGACCCGGCCGCTGGTCTTCTTCACCAGCGAGCTGACGATGCCGATGGAAGTGGACTTGCCGGCGCCGTTGGGGCCGAGCAGCGCGAAGAAATCGCCCGGCTGCACGCACAGGTCGATGCCCTTGAGGGCGCTGGTACCGGACTTGTAGGTCTTGGTGACTGCTGTCAGCTGCAAAGCCGCCGTCATGCACGGACTCCTGACCGCCTGCCGGGGAAAAGCAGGCGCGATGAAAATACAGGCTGCGCGGGCATCCGCCGGCGCCGGCGCGAGTCTATCATGACGCGACCGCCGACCGCCGCCGGCCATCCGGCATCGAGCCTACATGCCCGCTTCGCCCCCCGCCCACCATGCTGTCCCCCATGTCGCCGTCTGGCTGCGCCAGGACCTGCGCGCCGCCGACAACACCGCGCTGCTCGCCGCCTGCGCCGATCCCCGGACACGGGTGACCGCGCTCTACGCCATCACGCCGGGCCAGTGGCAGCAGCATGATGTCGCCGGCGTGCGCATCGATTTCGAGCTGCGCCAGCTCGCCTGCCTGCGCGACGAGCTGGCGGCGCTGAACATCCCGCTCTGCCTGCTGGAGGCCGACGACTACGCCGCGCTGGTGCCGGTGCTGGCGCGCTGGGCCGATGCGCACGGCGTGACAACGCTGCACGCCAACCGCCAGTACGAGATCAACGAACAGGCCCGCGACCGCGCCGTCGCCTCGGCCTTGCAGGCGCAGGATATCGACACCCACTGGCACGAAGACCTGTGCATCGTTCCGCCCGGTCGCGTGCTCACCGGCGACCGGCGTTTCTATACCGTGTTCACGCCCTTCCGGCGCAACTGGCAGCAGCAGCTGGACGACCACGGCACGCGCCCGCGCGGCCTGCCGGCGCAACGCGAAGCCATGGCCTACGGGGTGTCAGCAAGCCCCCTGCCCGAGCGCATCGCGGGCTACCCGTCGCATGTCGATGCCGGCGTGGCGCGGGCACTGTGGCCAGCCGGGGAAGCACACGCGCATGACCGGCTGGCCGGCTTCATCACCGAGGCCGGCGGCGACTACGACCGCCGGCGCGACCTGCCCGCCATCGACGGCACCAGCACGCTGTCACCCTACCTCGCCGCCGGCGTGCTGTCGGCGCGCCAGTGCCTACACGCCGCACGCCGCCAGCTCGCGCACGCCCGCGACGCGCGCGGCCTGGATACCTGGATCGGCGAGCTGTGCTGGCGCGACTTCTACAAGCACATCCTCGTCGGCTTCCCGCATGTCTGCCGGCACCAGGCCTTCAAGCGCGAGACCGATGCCATCGCCTGGCGCCACGACGACGCCCTGTTCCGGGCCTGGTGCGAGGGCCGCACCGGCTATCCCGTCGTCGACGCCGCCATGCGCCAGCTGCTGGAGACCGGCTGGATGCACAACCGCCTGCGCATGATCAGCGCCATGTTCCTGAGCAAGGATCTGTTCATCGACTGGCGCCTGGGCGAACGCCACTTCATGCGCCATCTGATCGACGGCGACCTGTCGGCCAACAACGGCGGATGGCAGTGGTCGGCATCCACCGGCAACGACGCCGCGCCCTACTTCCGCGTCTTCAACCCGACCCTGCAGGGACGCAAGTTCGATCCCGACGGCGAGTTCATCCGCCGCTTCCTGCCGGCGCTGGCCGGGCTGGATGCGCGACGCGTGCACGAACCGCACGCGAAGCAGGTGGATGCCCTGCTGGATTACCCGCTGCCGGTGGTCGACCACGGCGAAGCCAGGCTGCACGCGATCGCCGCGTTCCGGGCGCTGGCGCCGGCAGGCAGCGGCGAAGCCCCCGGATAAAGGCACGCGAACGCCACGGATCAGCCTCGGGCAGAGCCCGGGGCAAAGGCCGTCAGGCTGTCCGCGGATGGTCCGGGCACAGCACGCTCAAACCGCAGAGAGGTTGTCGAACAGCGCCACGAACTCGGCAGTGAGCTTGTGCTTGGGTGCGTGATGGATCAGCGGCAGGCTGAGCTGATGCGATTCGCGCATGATCACCGACGACGGCAGCGGCGGCGACAGCACGGGCAGCCCTTCGGCCTTCAGTTCTTCGACCAGCTTGGCCGGCAGCGACGCGCGCGGCTGGTACTGGTTGATGATGATGCCCTCGACCACCAGCGTGTTGTTGTGGTCCTTGCTGGTCTCCTCGACATTCTCCAGCAGCGTGTACAGCGCGCGGCGCGAGAAGGCATCGCAGTCGAACGGGATCAGGCAGCGCTCGGCCGCGATCAGCGCCGACAGCGTGTAGAAATTGAACGCCGGCGGCGTGTCGATGAAGATCTCGTCGTAGCTGTCGCTGAGCTCGCGCAGCGCCGCCGCCAGCTTGTAGATCTTGTGCTTGCTCTCCAGCAGGTGCTCGATCTCGCGCAGCTCGGGGTTGGACGGAATCAGGAACAGGTTGGGGAAGGCGGTCGGATGCACGAACTCCGACAGCGGCCGCTCCTTGAGCTTGAACGACAGCGACTGGGCGAAGAACTGGCCGACGTTGGGCGACAGCTCGGGCTTGTCGCGGCTGAATTCGGCAGCCTCTCCGAGCAGGTACTGGCTGGCGTTGCACTGCGGGTCGAGGTCCAGGATCAGCGTGCGCCGTCCGCGGGCGGCGCTGATGGCGGCGAGATTGACGGTGATGCTGGACTTGCCGACACCCCCTTTCTGGTTGAACACGACACGACGCATGAGCGGCTCCCTGGACATGGCATGCATCCGCCGGCAGCGGCCGATGCACGAGGCGGCAGCGCGCGAATCGGCGCGCGCAAAATACGGATGGCCCGGATTCTAGCCCAGGATGACGCCGCGCTCACCACCGGCGCGCATCAGCCCGGCGGGAAGAACCAGTACGCCGCCAGGATCGCCACCACCACGCCGGTGACATCCGCCAGCAGGCCGCAGGCCAGCGCGCCGCGATCCTTGCGGATGCCGACCACGCCGTAATACACCGCCACGACATAGAGCGTGGTTTCGCTGGAGCCCTGGATGATGGCCGCCACCAGCGCCGGGAAGCTGTCGACGCCATAGGTCTGCATGGTCTCGATCATCATGGCGCGCGCACCGCTGCCCGACAGCGACTTCATCAGCGCCGTGGTCAGCGCCGGCACGAACTCGGTGGCCATGCCCAGCCACTGCAGCAGCGCCTGGATGCCGTCCAGCGCCATGCCCAGCGCGCCGCTGGCACGCAGTCCGGCGATCGCCACCAGCATGGCGACCAGATAGGGAATGAGGCCGATGGCGGTCTGGAAGCCTTCCTTCGCGCCATTCACGAAATGCTCGTAGACCGGCTGCCGGCGCCACCAGCCGGCAGCGAGGAAACCGGCGATGACCAGCACCAGCAGGCCATTGCCGACCGCGCCGGAGACCCGGCCCATGTCTGCCGAGGGCAGCTGCAGCAGCAGCGTGATCACTGCCGCCATGAACGCCGCGAAGCCGGCGGCATAGGCGAGGATCACGCGGTCGAACAGGCGGATGCGGTGCAGCAGGCAGATGGCAGTGACGCCGACCAGGGTCGACGCCGAGGTCGCCAGCAGGATGGGCAGGAACACGCTGGCCGGATCGGGTGCGCCCTGCTGCGCGCGGTAAAGGAAGACGCTGACCGGAATCAGGGTCACCGACGCGGTGTTGATGACCAGGAACAGCGACTGCGCCTTGGTCGCGCGCTCGGGCTCGGGGTTGAGCGTCTGCAGTTCGCGCATGGCCTGCAGACCCAGCGGCGTGGCGGCATTGTCGAGGCCGAGGAAGTTTGCCGACAGGTTCATGGTCACCGCGCCGAAAGCCGGATGACCCGCCGGCACCTCAGGCATGAGGCGGCGGAACAGCGGCTGCAGCATGCGACCGAACACGGCCACCAGGCCGGCGTGCTCGGCGACTTTGAACAGCCCCAGCCACAGCGTCATCATGCCGACCAGGCCGATGCTGATCTCGACGCTGAAGCGGGCGCCATCGAACCAGGCCTGCACCACGCGGCCGAAGCTGCCGGAATCACCCAGTGCGAACGCCTGCCAGCAGGCGGTGACCACCGTTACCGCAAAAAAGAACAGCCACAGCACATTCAGCACGACCCGCTCCCGCCACTCGCACGCCCCGGGGCGGAAGCATGCA
>NZ_PTQZ01000067.1 GCF_002943415.1 Amnimonas aquatica
ATTGAGCACGCGCAGGCCGCGCAGGTCATGACCGCCGTCATCCGGCCGGCCGGGCTCGCGGCTCGTCGCGGCGCGATCGCTCATGCCGGCGCCTGCGCTCCGTAGACCGCCGCCAGGATCTCGCCGGCGCCGGCCGCCAGCAGGCGCTCCGCCAGCGCCTCGCCGAGCGCCTCGGCCTGCGCGGCCGGGCCGGCGACGGCAGCCTCGATCAGGCGGCTGCCATCGACGCTGCCGACACGGCCGCGCAGGCTGATCCGGTCGCCAGCAAGCGTGGCGTAGCCGGCGATGGGCACCTGGCAGCCACCCTGCAGGCGGGTGTTCATGGCGCGCTCGGCGAGCACGCAGGTGGTGGTGCCGGCGTGTGCCAGCGGCGCCAGCAGTGCACGCGTCAGGGCGTCATCCAGCCGGCACTCGATGCCCACCGCGCCCTGGCCCACGGCGGGCAGCAGCAGGCCGGTGTCCAGCGCCTCGCGGATGCGCTCGCTCATGCCGAGACGGATCAGTCCGGCACTGGCGAGAATGAGCGCGTCATATTCGCCGGCATCCAGCTTCGCCAGCCGGGTATTCACATTGCCGCGCAGGTCCTTCACCACCAGGTCCGGACGGGACCGGCGCAGCTGGCACTGGCGGCGCAGGCTGGAGGTGCCGACCACGGCACCGGTCGGCAACGCGGCCAGGCTGTCGTGGCGGTTGCTGACGAAGGCATCGCGCGGGTCTTCGCGCTCGCAGATCGCGGTCAGGCCCAGCCCTTCGGGAAAGGCCATGGGCACATCCTTCATGGAATGCACGGCGAGATCGGCGCGGCCCTCCAGCATGGCCAGCTCCAGCTCCTTCACGAACAGGCCCTTGCCGCCGATCTTGGCCAGCGGGGTATCGAGGATCTTGTCGCCGCGCGTGACCATGGTCACCAGCTCGACGCGCAGGCCGGGATGGTGCGCGCGCAGGGCGTCGGCCACGAAATTCGCCTGCCAGAGCGCAAGCGGGCTCTGCCGCGTGGCGATACGCAGGCAGTCGGGATAATCGGCGGGGACAACGGTCATGAAAACCTCGGGGCTGGCCACTGCGCGCAGTGTAACCAGCCCCGGGGGATGTGCAACGGCCCGATGGTCGCGGCCGCCGGCGGATGCGACTCAGACGCGATGCAGGGTCTCGCGCAGCTCCGGCAGGTGACGGCGGCTGACCACCAGGCGCTCGTCGAGACCGCGGATGCGCACGCGGTACTGGCCGGTGGCCACGACCTCCAGGCCTTCGAGGTAGGTCAGCGACAGCAGGGCGTTGCGGTGGATGCGGATGAAGCGGTCACCGAACTCCTCCTCCAGCTCCTTGAGCGTTTCGTCGATCAGCACTTCGCCATGCTCGTGGCGCACGGTGACGTACTTGTGGTCTGCCAGGAAATAGCGGACCTCGTCGATGGGAATCAGCTCGATGCCGCGGTGCGTGCGCGCGGTGATGTGGCTGCGGCTGCTGGTGCGCTCGCTGCGCGTCGGTTGCTGGCGCAGGTTCTCGAGCTGCAGCTGGTTTACGCGGCAGGCACGCGCCAGCGCTTCGCGCAGGCTCTCGCGGCTGACCGGCTTGAGCACGTAGCCGGCGGCCGGCACCGAGAACGCCTCCAGGGCGTGCTCGTCGAAAGCGGTGCAGAAGATGATGGCGGGCGGCGATTCGCGCTGCGCGAGCTGGCGCGCGCAGCTGAGCCCGTCCATGACCGGCATGCGCATGTCCATGAGGACAATGTCCGGCTCGTACTCGGCCACCAGGCGCAGGGCCTGCTCGCCGTGCTCGGCCAGGCCGACCAGTTCGTAACCGCCAATATCCTCGAGCAGGCGCACGAGGCGTTCGCGGGCAAGGCGTTCGTCGTCACAGATGATTACGCGCGGTTTCATTCCTCAACCTCTCTTTTTCTTGTTGTATCCGCTTCAGTGCGGTTTTCTTTCCATGCGTCCCGAGCCGCGAGGATAGCTCAGGCGTGTCACGTAGTAGCCGTTCTCCTCGGCCGCCTGCAATTTCGCCTGCGGACCGAAGCGGGCGCGCAGCCGCTCGGCGACATTGCGCATGGACATCTGGTTGCCGGTGCGGCGCTCGCCCGCGGGCAGGGGGTTGCTCAGCAGGACGGAGACCAGATCGTCCGAAATATGAACAGCCAGCATAATGTCGCAGCGTACGGCCGAAAGTTCAACACCATGGCGAATGGCATTTTCCAGCAAAGGCTGCAGCGTCAGCAGCGGGATACGCACGCTGCCGGCATTCTCCGGCACCTGCCAGTCGATGTGCAGGCGGTCGCCGAGGCGCAGCTCCTCGATGTTGGCGTAACGCCGGCACAGCGCCAGCTCCTCGTCGAGGCCGACATCGGCGGAGTCGCGCAGGCTGGCGCGGAACAGCGTGGCAAGGTCCTCCACCGCCTGCTCGGCCTTGTCGGGATCGATGGCGATCAGGCTGGCGATGATGTTCATGGAGTTGAACAGGAAGTGCGGCTGTATGCGCGCCTGCAGCGCCTCCAGCCGCGCCTGCAGCGCCGCCTTCTCGCGCTCGCGCAGCTGCGCCTGCAGGGTCAGGTAGCGCATGAACAGGCCGGCGAACAGGCCGCTGATGAGCAGGTGCCGGAAAATGGCCGAGTACTCGTTGCTCACGAACGAGAGCATGGGCAGGCCGAGCTGGTCGAGCAGGGCGATGCCGGCCAGGCTGAGCCAGACCAGATTGACCAGGATGATGGTGATCACCGAAGCCGCCACGGCCAGATGGCTCCAGCCCGCCATGCGCCGGCGCCAGCGGCAGATCAGGAAGAAGCTGACCGCCATGACCGCGCCCGACAGCCCCAGCAGCAGCAGGAAGTCCCAGACCGGGAACGGCCACAGCTCGGGTGACTGCGCCACCAGCAGCAGCAGGGAGATGAGCACCGCCAGCCCGGCGATACGCCGGTGCGACGACCTCGAGCAGAAATCCGGCAGCCAGAAATCGCCGTGGGCGGCCTGCGCTTTGTCGTTGTTGTCATGAGTCAGGGGCATGACGGCAGTGTGCCCGCCCGCAAGGCCATCGGCAAGACAACCGCGGCGGCCCTCGCGGCGCGCCGCCATGGCCGGGATGGCAGGCGTCGGGAAGGGGCAAGCTGATATATAATGCCCGCACATTTTCCAGACCCATCGCGGCGGCCCGTCCGCCCGTGCCGAACAGGTTCATCCATGAGCTCCACGTCGTCCTCCATGTGGGGTGGCCGTTTCTCCGAGGCCACCGACCAGTTTGTCGCCGAATTCACCGCCTCGGTGCAGTTCGACCAGCGCATGTACCGCCAGGACATCCGCGGCTCGATCGCGCACGCCACCATGCTGGCGCGGGTCGGCGTGCTGAGCACGGAAGACCGCGACCTGATCGTGGACGGCCTGGGGCAGATCCTGGCCGAGATCGAGGCCGGACAGTTCGAGTGGCGCGTCGACCTCGAAGACGTGCACATGAACATCGAGCACCGGCTCACCGAGCGCATCGGCATCGCCGGCAAGCGCCTGCACACCGGCCGCAGCCGCAACGACCAGGTCGCCACCGACATCCGCCTGTACCTGCGCGATGAAATCGACGCCATCCGCGCCGAGCTGAAGCGTCTGCTCACCGGCCTGATCGACCTCGCCGAGCGCGAAGCCGACACCATCATGCCCGGCTTCACGCACCTGCAGACCGCGCAGCCGGTGACCTTCGGCCACCACCTGCTGGCCTGGTTCGAGAACCTCAAGCGCGACGACGAGCGCCTGACCGACCTGCGCCGGCGCGTCAACCGCATGCCGCTGGGCTCGGCCGCGCTGGCCGGCACCACCTACCCGATCGACCGCCGCATCACCGCCGAGCTGCTGGGCTTCGAGGCCATCAGCGAGAATTCGCTGGATGCCGTGTCCGACCGCGACTTCGCGATCGAATTCACCGCCGCCGCATCGCTGATCATGATGCACCTGTCGCGCTTCAGCGAAGAGCTGGTGCTGTGGGCCTCGGCGCAGTTCCAGTTCGTCGATCTGCCCGACCGCTTCTGCACCGGCTCGTCGATCATGCCGCAGAAGAAGAACCCGGACGTGCCCGAGCTGGTGCGCGGCAAGAGCGGCCGCGTCTTCGGTCATCTCATGGCGCTGCTGACGCTCATGAAGGGCCAGCCGCTGGCCTACAACAAGGACAACCAGGAAGACAAGGAACCGCTGTTCGACGCTGTCGACACCGTGCGCGGCTCCCTGCGCGCCTTCGCCGACATGGTGCCGGCGCTGCAGCCGCGCCGCGATGTCATGCGCGAGGCCGCCCGTCGCGGCTTCGCCACCGCCACCGACCTGGCGGATTACCTGGTCAAGCGCGGCATGCCCTTCCGCGATGCCCACGAAGTCGTCGGCAAGGCCGTCGGCTACGGCGTGCAGAGCGGCAAGGACCTCGCCGACATGTCGCTGGCCGAGCTGCAGCAGTTCTCCGACGTCATCGCCGATGACGTGTTCGCCGTGCTGACACTGGAAGGCTCGGTGAACGCCCGCGACCACATCGGCGGCACCGCGCCGGCCCAGGTCCGCGCCGCCGTGCTGCGCGCCCGCGACCGCATCGCCTGATCCCACGCATCCCGGAGACTCCCATGCGCCTGCTTACCGCCATCACCCTGTCCGGCTCCCTGCTGGCCCTGTCCGCCTGCGCCGGCCTCGGCGGCAGCAATACCGGTTCGGCCAGCGGCTCGGCCACTGCCAGCACCAACAGCTCGGTCGCCACCCAGAGCCAGACCCAGCAGTTCATCGCCGCCGTGGAGAGCAAGCGCGGCACCGCGCTGACCGCCGCCGAGAAGATCCAGCTGCAGGGCCTCGCCGGCGCCACCAAGCTGGGCCTGAACAATGCCCAGAGCGGCTTCCTGGACAAGATCGGCGCCCAGGTCGGCCTCGACGGCACCGTGGTCGCCGCCCTGTTCCCGCAGGCCGGCAAGCCGGTCAGCGAAAGCAGCGTGGTCTCCAAGCTGGAAAGCAAGCTCGGCAAGAAGCTGACCAGCGCCGACCAGGCCGCCGTGAAGGCCGCCACCTCGCTGCGCAACAACTCGGTGGGCGGCCTGAAGTCGACCCTGGCCAGCAACATCGGCAGCCGCATCGGCATGGACGCGTCCGTGGTCGAGTCGCTGCTGCCGCTGCTGGGCTTCTGAGACCCGCCAGCACCTGAGAAGTCCGGCCGGACGGCCGCGGAGAAATGACATGAGCCTGCCTGCGCCCAAGGTCACCGTCGGCACCCTCGACGCGCCGCTGCTGTTCGGCTACGACCGCTACTGGGCCGAGTGCTACGGCACCGCGCCGTTCCTGCCCATGTCGCGCGCGGAAATGGACCAGCTCGGCTGGGATTCCTGCGACATCATCATCGTCACCGGCGACGCCTACGTCGACCATCCCAGCTTCGGCATGGCCATCATCGGCCGCCTGCTGGAGGCACAGGGCTTCCGCGTCGGCATCATCGCGCAGCCGGACTGGCAGTCGGCGGAACCGTTCCGGGCGCTGGGCAAGCCGAACCTGTTCTTCGGCATCGCCGCCGGCAACATGGACTCCATGATCAACCGCTACACGGCTGACAAGAAGATCCGCTCCGACGACGCCTACTCGCCCAACGACGAGGGCGGCCGCCGCCCCGACCGCGCCAGCCTGGTCTACGCCCAGCGCGCGCGCGAGGCCTACCCGGACGTGCCGCAGGTGCTGGGCGGCATCGAGGCGTCGCTGCGCCGCATCGCGCACTACGACTACTGGCAGGACAAGGTTCGCCGCTCCATCCTGCTCGATGCCAAGTCCGATATCCTGCTCTACGGCAACGCCGAGCGCGCCGTGGTCGAGATTGCCCACCGGCTGGCGCGCGGCGAGCACATCCGCGACATCACCGATGTGCGCGGCACCGTGTTCCTGCGCCGCGACACGCCGGAAGGCATGTTCGAGCTGGACTCGACCCGTGTCGATGCGCCGGGCCGCGTCGACCGCATCATCAACCCGTACGTGAACACCGCCGACCTCGACAGCTGCGAAGTCGAGAAGCAGAACGGCGGCGGCGCGCGCTTCGCCGGCGCCAGCTTTTCCGACGCCACGCTGGCCATGCCGACGCCCGAGGAACTGGGCGTGCCGGTGGAGGTCGAGACCGGTGCCTGGGGCGACTTCGACGAGCTGCCGGATGACACCACCGTGGTCACCCTGCGGCCGGCCAAGCAGAAGCTGCCGCCACGCGACCAGACGGTGATCCGCCTGCCTTCCTACGAGAAGGTCAAGGCCGACCCGGTGCTCTACGCACACGCCAACCGCGTGCTGCATCTGGAGACCAACCCGGGCAACGCGCGCGCGCTGGTGCAGCGCCACGGCGACAACGATGTCTGGCTGAACCCGCCGCCGATTCCGCTGACCACGGAGGAGATGGACTACGTCTTCGACCTCCAGTACGCCCGCGTGCCGCACCCCAGCTACGAAGGCGCGCGCATCCCGGCCTACGAGATGATCCGCTTCTCGGTCAACATCATGCGCGGCTGCTTCGGCGGCTGCACCTTCTGCTCCATCACCGAGCACGAAGGCCGCATCATCCAGAACCGCTCCGAGGACTCGATCATCCGCGAGATCGAGGCCATGCGCGATGTGCCGGGCTTCACCGGCATCGTCTCCGACCTCGGCGGCCCGACCGCGAACATGTACCGCCTGGCCTGCAAGTCGCCGGAGATCGAGGCGCACTGCCGCAAGCCGTCCTGCGTGTGGCCGGGCATCTGCGACAACCTCAACACCGACCACTCGCACCTGGTGCAGCTCTACCGCCGCGCCCGCGACCTCAAGGGCGTGAAGAAGATCCTGATCGGATCCGGCCTGCGCTACGACCTCGCCGTGCGCTCGCCGGAATACGTGAAGGAGCTCGTCACCCATCACGTCGGCGGCTACCTGAAGATCGCGCCCGAGCACACCGAGGAAGGCCCGCTGTCGAAGATGATGAAGCCGGGCATCGGCAGCTACGACCGCTTCAAGCAGATGTTCGAGAAATTCTCGAAGGAGGCGGGCAAGGAGCAGTACCTGATCCCGTACTTCATCGCCGCGCATCCGGGCACGACGGACGAGGACATGATGAACCTCGCCCTGTGGCTGAAGCGCAGCGGTTTCCGCGCCGACCAGGTGCAGACCTTCTATCCGTCGCCCATGGCCACCGCCACCGCCATGTACCACAGCGGCAAGAACCCGCTGCGCAAGGTCACGCGCGACTCGGAGAGCGTCGACATCGTCAAGGGCGAGCGCCGGCGACGCCTGCACAAGGCCTTCCTGCGCTACCACGACCCCAACAACTGGCCGCTGCTGCGCGAGGCACTGAAGGAGATGGGCCGCGCCGATCTGATCGGCAACGGCAAGCACCAGCTCATTCCGATCTTCCAGCCGAAGGCGGACGGCCAGTACGCCAGTCCGCGCAAGAAGAACTCCAGCGCGGGCGAGGGCGTGTCGGTGAAGGTGCAGCACCAGAAAGGACAGCCGCAGAAGAAGCCGGCACCACGCAAGGGCCAGGTGCTGACCCAGCACACCGGCCTGCCGCCGCGCAATGACGGCAGTCGCCCCGGCCAGCGCCGCGGCCGGCCATCCTCCGGCCGCTGAAACAGCCACGCCCGGGGCCGTCCGGGCGGCGCCAGCCGGCGGCAAGCCTCATAGCAGCCGGCTATCGAAAATTCACACAGAATCGATTGGCCCGACAGGGCCTGCCGGCGCTACCGTGAAAGCCTGATCCACCCCTTCACGCATACACAAGGGAGGCTTTCACCATGACCAGACAGGACATCGCCCGCCGGCTGCAGGATCTGTCCGCCGCCTTCGCCATGGCCGCCTGTGGCGGCGCCGGGAGGACAACACCATGCGCTTGATCCTCATGCTCTTTCTGGTGCTGGTCGCACGGGCCGAGCACGACCTGGAAGCCGGCGCCGCACCAGCCTGAGGTGCGCCTCAGGCCGTTGCCAGCGCCTCGGCAACGACCCTGAGCACGCCAGCATCCAGCGGCTGCGCAAAATGCGCGCAGTTGATCTCGACATGCCGGGCTT
>NZ_PTQZ01000068.1 GCF_002943415.1 Amnimonas aquatica
CAGATGATGAAACCTGTCTCAAATGAGAACGGGAGACACCGAGCAGGAAACATGCCAGCAGGCAAAGCCCTCGCCACGGCGGTTCGCCGGGCCCCGGGGGCAGCGACGACGCACCATCATGATGCCGTCACGGGCGCAGCGCACCGGACACGGGCCCGACCATACAGGCCGCAGGTCAACCGGACGCCAGCGCACGCGTGGAAGCAGGACCGGCCCGCCGCCACGCCGGCCAGCCATCGCCAGGGAAGGAATTCGCCCGCGTCTGACAAAGCGGCGCCATGCGAACCCGAACCTGCATTAGAATGGCCGCCACATGCCTGGCCCGTGCCAGCGCGCTCCGTTCAACGCATCGTCGCAGGACTTCCGATGAAACGTCTTCCGCTCGTCTCGCTCGCCTTTCTGCTCGGCGCCGCCACCCAGGCCGCCGCCTTCGTGATTCCGAACCCGCCCGTGCTCGACAACAAGGCCTACGTGGTCATGGACTTCGACTCCGGCAAGATCCTCGCCGAATCGAACCCGCACGCCCAGCTCGAGCCGGCTTCGCTGACCAAGATGATGACCAGCTACATCGTCGAGCACGCGCTGAGCACCGGCCGCCTCAAGGAAAGCGATCCGGTCAGCGTCAGCGAATACGCCTGGTGCCGCGGCACCAGCGCCGAATCCTGCATGTACCTGCCGCTGCACGGCCAGGCCCCGGTGATCGACATGCTGCGCGGCGTCATCATCCAGTCCGGCAACGACGCCTCCAAGGCGCTGGCCGAGCACATGGCGGGCTCCGAGCCGGCCTTCGCCGAGATCATGAACGCGGAAGCCAAGCGCCTGGGCATGACGGAAACCAACTTCATGAATGCCACCGGCCTGCCTGATCCGGCGCACCTGACCTCCGCGCACGACATGGCCGTGCTGGCGCGCGCCATCATCCGCGACAACGCCCAGTACTACCCGATCTACGCCGAGAAGGAATTCACCTACAACGGCATCAAGCAGGGCAACCGCAACGCCCTGCTCTACACCGACCCGACCGTCGACGGCCTCAAGACCGGCCACACCAACGCGGCCGGCTACTGCCTGGTGGCCTCCAGCAAGCGCGGCAACATGCGCCTGATCACGGTGGTCATGGGCACCAGCAGCATGCAGGCCCGCGCTGACCAGACCCGCGCCCTGTTCAACTGGGGCTTCAGCAGCTACGAGACCGTGAAGCCGCTGCCGGCCGGCAAGATCCTCGCCGACGCCAAGGTCTGGTTCGGCACCACCGACAGCGTCAAGGCCGGCCTGGATCACGACCTGGCCATCACCCTGCCGCGCGGCAAGAAGGATGGCGTCGAGGCGGTGACCCGCATCAATCCGGACCTGAAGGCGCCGATCGCCAAGGGCCAGCAGGTCGGTGAAGTGGTCGTGACCCTGGGCGGCGAAACCATCGCCACGCAGCCGGTGGTGGCCATGGAGGCGGTCGAGGAAGCCGGCTTCCTGGTGCGCATCTGGCACCACCTGAAGCGTTTCCTGACCAGCCTGTTCTGATCCGCGTGACAGGAGCCCGGACATGACGACGAAGTCGACCGACATCCAGAACGAGGAACTCTGGCAGTTCCCGGTGGCCGCCTACCCCCTCAAGGTCATGGGCGAGGCGCGCTTCCCGCTGGCGCAGATCGTGGCGGACATCATCCGCCGCCACGTGCCGGATTTCGACCCGGCCACCATCGAGATGCAGCCGTCGTCGAAAGGCACCTACGTCTCCGTGCGCGCGACCTTCCCGGTCGAGCGCAAGGAGCAGATCAACGGCCTCTACGCCGACCTGGCCGCCGAACCGGCGGTCAAGATGGCGCTCTGAGCCTGCCGGCATGAGCGACTCGCCGGTGGCGGCGCGCGACATCCCCGTGCCCGTGCGCGAAATTGATGTGCAATGGCAGGGCCAGGTCGACTACGCGCCGACCTGGCAGGCCATGCAGACGCTCACCGCCACGCGCGACGCGGACACGCCGGACGCGCTCTGGCTGCTGGAGCATCCGCCGGTCTACACCCAGGGCCAGGCCGGCAAGCCCGAGCACCTGCTGCTGCCCGGCAGCATTCCGGTGGTGCAGACCGACCGCGGCGGCCAGGTCACCTACCACGGCCCCGGCCAGCTCGTCGGCTACCTGCTGGTCGACCTCGGCCGCCTCGGGCTGGGCGCACGCGAGTTCGTCGAGCGCATCGAGGATGCCCTGGTCGATGCCCTCGCCCGACTCGGTGTCGCCAGCACCGCCGACCGCAACGCCCACGGCGTCTATGTCGACGGCCGCAAGATCGCCTCGCTGGGCATGCGCATCCGCCGTGGCTGCAGCTACCACGGCTTCTCGCTCAACGTCGACATGGACCTGGCGCCGTTCCGCGGCATCAACCCCTGCGGCTACGCCGGCCTGCAGATGTGCCAGCTGCGCGATCTGCTGACGCCGGAGCAGCTGGCCGGCCGCGATCGCGCGGCGCTCATGGCTGCCGCCCGCGTGGCCGCGCTGGACGGCCTGCAGGCGCGCTTCCCGGAACTAGACTTTGGTCTGACGCAGCGACGACCAGACTGAGTCCGGACTGGACGCGCCGCCGCGCCTTGGACCATAGTCGCAGCCAGTTCACCCTGCGGAGACATCCATGTCCCAGTGGCTGCTCCCCCTGGTCTCCCTGCTCTATATCGCCCTGCTGTTCGTGGTCGCCTACTGGGGCGAAAGCCACAGCCCGCGCCTGAGTCCACGCCAGCAGGGCCTGTTCTACAGCCTGACGCTGGCGGTCTACTGCACGTCCTGGACCTTCTACGGCGCGGTCGGCGCCACCGTCACCGGCGGCTGGGCCTACCTGCCGATCTATCTCGGCCCGCTGCTGTTCATCTGGTTCGGCCGCCAGCTGCTGGAGCGCCTGGTGCTGACCAGCAAGGCGCAGTCGATCACCAGCATCGCCGACTTCATCGCCGCCCGCTACGGCAAGGCCCAGCATCTCGCCGCCATGGTGGCGGTGGTGGCCATCATCGGTGCCCTGCCCTACATCGCTCTGCAGCTCAAGGCCGTGGCCATGAGCGTGAGCGTGCTGCACGACGCCGGGCTGGGCAGCCCGTTCCCGACCAGCGACACCGCATTCTGGATCAGCCTGCTGCTGGCCGCCCTGGCCATGCTCTTCGGCACCCGCAAGATCAACGCCACCGAACACCACCAGGGCCTGATGATGGCGGTGGCGCTGGAGTCCGTGGTCAAGCTCTTCGCACTGGTGGTGCTCGGCCTCTACGCCTGGCACGAGCTGGAGCAGCTGCCGGCGGGCTGGAGCCATGACACGCGCCTCGACCTGCTGCTGCGCCCGGAGCACCTGCCCACCGGCTTCCTCGCCCAGGTGCTGCTCGCCTTCCTGGCCATGATGTGCCTGCCGCGCCAGTTCCACGTCGCCGTGGTCGAATGCAGCGATGTCAGCCAGGTGCGCAAGGCCTCGTTCTGGTTCGGCGGCTACCTGCTGCTGATCATCGCCTCGGTGCTGCCCATCGCCATGGTGGCCATGATCGACAGCCGCCTCGCCAGCACCCATCCGGACATCGCCGTGCTGGCGCTGCCGCTGGCCATGGGCAACGAGCCGCTGGCGGTGCTGGCCTTCATCGGCGGCTTCTCCGCCGCAGCCGGCATGGTGATCGTGGCCACAGTGGCGCTGTCGACCATGATCTGCAACGACCTCATCGTTCCGTTGCTGCTGCGCTACCGCCGCTTCGGCAATCTGGCGCTGCGCCTGCTGCTGATCCGCCGCCTGGCCATCGCCGGCCTGGCCCTGCTCGGCTACGGCTACTACCGCCTGATCGAGGAGTTCGACCAGCTCGCCTCCGTCGGCCTGCTCGCCTTCTCGGCCGTCGCGCAGTTCGCGCCGGCGCTGATCGGCGGCCTGTTCTGGCGCGGCGGCAGCCGCCAGGGCGTGGCCGCCGGCCTCGCCGCCGGCTTCGCAGTCTGGGTCTACACGCTGATGCTGCCGGCGCTGATCCCGGCCATGGGCTACGACAGCAGCTGGCTCACCAGCGGTCCGCTGGGCCAGGCCTGGCTGCAGCCTCAGGCGCTGTTCCACCTCACCGGCTGGGACCCGCTGACCCATGGCGTGTTCTGGTCGCTGCTGGTCAACATCAGCCTGTTCGTGCTGATCTCGCTGCGTTTCCGCCCGGCCATCAGCGACCAGCTCGACGCCGGCCAGTTCCTCGAGCCCTGGAGCACGCAGAGCCCCGAGCTGAACAGCGAGGAGTGGCAGCGCCTGCCGCTGAGCGAGCTGCACGCCCTGGTCGCGCGCATCCTCGGCGAGGAGGCCACCCGTCAGGCCTTCGAGCAGTTCGCCCGCGGCCGCATGCAGATGCTCGATCTGCGCCGCCCCGCCAGCCGCTCCTGGGTGCAGTTCTGCGAGCGCCTGCTGGCCGCCGCCATGGGCACGGCCTCGGCGCGCGCCCTGCTCACCACCGCCCTGCGCGGCAGCGGCCTGGAAATCGGCCAGGTGCTCGCCCTGCTCGATCAGAGCTCGCAGCTGCAGCGCTTCAACCGCGGCGTGCTCAATACCATGATGGAGCACATCGAACAGGGCATCAGCGTGGTCGACGCCGACATGAAGATGGTGGCCTGGAACCGCCGCTACCTGGAAATGTTCGACTACCCCGAAGGCATGGTCTACCCCGGCTGCCCGGTCGCCGACCTGATCCGCTACAACGCCGAGCGCGGCGAATGCGGCCCCGGCGATATCGAGGAGCATGTCAGCAAACGCATCGCGCACATGCGCCAGGGCAATCCGCACGTGTTCGAGCGCATCCGCGCCGATGGCCAGGTGCTGGAAATGCGCGGCCAGCCGGTGCCAGGCGGCGGCTTCGTCACCACCTTCGCCGACATCTCCCATTTCAAGCGCGCCGAACGCACGCTGGCCGAGGCCAAGGAAGCGCTGGAGGAACGCGTCGCTCTGCGCACCGCCGAGCTGGAGACCGCGCTGCACGCCCAGGAGCAGGCCAAGCAGCAGGCCGAGCAGGCCAACCAGTCCAAGACCCGTTTCCTGGCCGCTGCCAGCCACGACCTGCTGCAGCCCATGAACGCCGCGCGCCTGTTCTCCTCGGCGCTGAGCCAGCACCCAGAGCTGGTGCCGGATGCCGCCACCCTCGCGCACCAGCTCGACAGCTCGCTGCGCGGCGCCGAGGAGCTGCTGTCGGCGCTGCTCGACATCTCCCGCCTCGATGCCGGCGCGCTCAACCCCAATCACGAAGCCATCTGCCTGAGCGATCTCGTGCGCGAACTGGTGGAACAGGTCAGGCCGGTGGCCGCCAAGCGCCAGCTCGCCCTGCGCGTGCGCCTGCCGAAGGACGGCGCCTGGGTCTGCAGCGACCGCCAGTGGCTGCGCCGCATTCTGCAGAACCTGCTCAGCAACGCCCTGCGCTACACCCGCGAAGGCGGCGTGCTGATCGGCATCCGCCGCAGCGGCGACGGCTGGCGCGTCGACGTGCGCGACACCGGGCCGGGCATTCCGGTCGGCAAGCAGGCGCAGATCTTCGAGGAGTTCCAGCGCGGCGGCGAAGCCTCGCCCTGGGGAGAAAAGGGCATGGGCCTGGGCCTGGCCATCGTCGACCGCATGGTGCGCCTGCTCGGCCACCACATCCGCGTGCGCTCGATGCCCGGCCATGGCGCCTGCTTCACCCTCATGATGACCGCCGCCACGCCGGTCCCGCGACCGGCACCGGGCAGCGACCAGCCCAGTCCGGGCAGCGGCAACCTGCAGGGACTGGTGGTGCTCTGTGTCGACAACGAGCCGGACATCCTCGCCGGCATGCGCGCCCTGCTCGGCCGCTGGGGCTGCCAGGTCGTCACCGCCGGCGACGGTGACGAAGCCCGGCGTCAGCTCGCCGCGCACGACCCGGCCGTGGTGCTGGCCGACTACCATCTCGCCGACGGCGAGGATGGCCTGGCGCTGCTGCGCGCGCTCGCCGCCGGCCGCGCCGGCGCCCTGGTCACCGCCGACAACAGCGACGAGGTCGCGGCCGAGGTGAAGGCAGCCGGCCTCGGCCTGCTGCGCAAGCCGGTGAAACCGGCGGCCTTGCGCGCCTTCCTGGCGGCGAATGCCCGCCACTGACCCGATCGGCACCCTCCGCGAAGGCCCGGCAAGCTGACATAATCCGGCCGACACCGGCGCGGGCCGGAGCGCGAAGGACAACAAAACATGCAGGAATCAGTCGCCGTCATCGGCAGCGGCATGGCCGGTCTGGCCGCCGCGCGCATCTGCCGGGATGCCGGACACCGGGTCACCGTCTTCGAGGCCCAGGCCGGCCACGGCATGGACGCGCACAGCCTGTGGCTGCACGGCGGCCTGGTCGACGTCCCGCTGCGCGTCATGAGCCCGCGCGCCTGGGGCAGCGTGCTGGCGCTGGCAGGCAGCGTCGGCGTCGACACCTTCGGGGTGAACACCCGCACCTCGTGCAGCTGGTCCGACCGCGAGACCTGGTTCCGCAGCGGCCGCGTGCCGGTGACCGGCTGGCCGACCGTGGGCAGCTGGCGCTACCTCAACGGCAGCACCTGGCGGCTGGCGCGCGGCGCGAGCCGCCTCGCCGCCCTCACCCGGCGCCTGCGCGATGCCGGCGACAGCGACGAGACCCTGGCCGAACTGCTGGCGCGCGAGCCTTTCGATCCGCTGTTCTGGCGCGGCTTCGTGCTGCCGACACTGACCACCATCTGCACCTGCCGCGAGGAGCACCTGCTGGCCTGGCCGGCGCGGCCGCTGCTGACCCTGCTCGACACCATCCTGCATGGCGGCATGCTGCGCCGCCTGACCGGCGGCACGCCGGCGCTGGTGCAGGCGCTGGGTCAGGGACTCGATCGCATCAGCGGCAGCCCCGTGGTCAGCGTGCGCCAGGAGGGCGATGAAGTGCTGGTCGCCAACCAGCGCGGCGATGGCGGCCGCTTCCAGCGCGTCATCGTTGCCACCCAGGCCAACCAGCTCGGCTTTCTTGATGCCGAGCAGTTCGGTCGCGAGGTCGCGGCGCTGCGATCCATCCGTTTCGATCACGGCGAACTGCTGGTGCACAGCGACACCCGCTTCCTGCCCGCGCGCAGGCAGGACTGGACCGCACTCAACTACCTCATGGACAGGTCGCTGGAGCGCGCCATGTTCACGGTCTGGGTCAACGCCGTGGAGCCCACGCTGCGCGACGCCCCGCCCGTGTTCCAGACCTGGAACCCGCTGTTCGAGCCCGACCCCGCGACCGTGATCGCCCGCCTGCCGCTGGCCCGCGCCGTGGTCCACGGCGGCACCGCCGGCGCCCTGCGCAGCCTCGATGCGCTGCATGCCGAACCAGGCCGCCGCCTGTTCTTCTGCGGCTCCTGGGCCTTCCCCGGCGTGCCGCTGCTGGAGTCCGCGGTGCGCTCGGCCATGGCGGTCGCCGACCGCCTCGGTGCTGCCTCTGACTTCACCACCAGCTGCCCGCCGGCATCGACTGGCAGGCCATGACCCGCATACCGGCGCACCGCAACGACATCGCGACAGTCCTGCTCGGCGCCACCACCCAGCCACCCTGGAGCAACCTCGGCTGCTGGCCGGCCGATGCCGCTCCCGGAAACCGCTCCGATGGCAGCGCCGCCGACAACAACGGCGACAGCGAATACGACCGGGCCTGCCGCCGCCTGGCCCTGCGTCACGCCGAAGCCGTGTCGCTGCATGCCGATGACCGGCTGCTCGATCTCGGCTGCGGTCCCGGCGCCAGCCTGCGCCTGTGGCAAGAGGCTTTCGGCGTGCGTCACATGACCGCCCTGGAACGGCGACCGGCCTGCGTGACCGCCCTGCGCGAGCTGTCTCTGCCCGGGCTGGAGCGCGTGCATCAGGCGGACTTCGACCGCCTGCCGCTGCCCGGGGATCTGCCGGCGGCCGGCGCCGACGTGGCGATCTGCGTCGACGCGGCCTATCA
>NZ_PTQZ01000069.1 GCF_002943415.1 Amnimonas aquatica
CGGCCAGCCCCAGCACCACCGGCGCGGCATCCGGCGTGGCCAGCCAGGCGCCCAGGTGGGTGTCGGTGCCGACACGCGCGGCCAGGTCGTTGAGGAAGCTCGTCACGTCTTGCATCAGGACATCTCTCGTTCAGTTCCCGCCCGCTCAGGGGCGTCCAGCTGCCGATGGAACCACTGCTTGCGGGATCGGCGCAATGCCCGGTGCCACGCTTTCGCGCACCGCAGGCGCGGTGAGCTGGCTGGCGGAGACAATGAGCTGGACGCGACGATTGCGGTTGCGGCCAGCCTCGGTGGCGTTGTCGGTGGCCGGACGGTACTCGCCGAAGCCGATCACCGCCATGCGCGCCGGATCGACCCCGGCGCGCATGAGCAGGTGCACCACGCTGGCCGCGCGCGCCGCCGACAGTTCCCAGTTCGACGGATACGCCGGCGTGCTGATGGGCACGTTGTCGGTGTGCCCCTCGACGCGGATGGGGTTGGGGAAACGCTCCAGGATGTCCGACAGGCGGGTCAGGATGTCGCGCGCCTGCTGCGACAGCACGGCGGTGCCGCTGGGGAACAGCAGGTCGGTCTGGATCACGATCTCGAGCGCGTGCGTGCTTTCGTTGAGCAGGATCACGCGCGCCTCGATCAGGTCGGAGAGCTGCTGGCGCATGGCTTCGGCGATCTCGCCCAGGCTGCCCTCCATGTCCTCGTTGCGGTCGATGCCGTCCTCGCCGCCGACGGGCTGGTCGGTGGCCACCATGTCGAGGTTGGGACTCATGCCCTCGGACTGCACGGTGACGCTGCCGATCTGCACCGGCACATTGGTCTTGGGCGAGCCGTTGAAGGCCGCGTTCAGCGATTCGGAGGCGGCGCGGTACTTGCCCTCGTTGACCGAGGAGATGGCGTACATGACCACGAAGAAGGCCAGCAGCAGCGTGATGAGGTCGCCGTAGGGAATGGCCCAGGCCTCATGGTTCACATGATCCTCATGCTTGTGCTTGCGCGCCATGGCTCACTTCCCCTTGCCCTTGCCGGCGTCCTTGCCCGGCGCCTGCACGAAGTAGCCCTGCAGACGGGTCTCGATGTTGCGCGGGTTGTCGCCCTGCGCGATCGACACCAGACCCTCGATCATCATGGCGCGGAACTTGGCCTGCTCCTTGACCAGCATCTTCAGCTTGTTGCCGAAGGGCAGGAAGAACAGGTTGGCCGAGGCGATGCCGTAGATGGTCGCGGTAAAAGCGGCGGCGATGCCGGGGCCGAGCTTGCTGGGATCGGCGAGATTGCCCATGACCGCCATCAGGCCGAGCACGGCGCCGACGATGCCCAGCGTCGGCGCGTAGATGCCCATGGCCTCGAACACCTTGGCGGCCGCGGTGTCGTGCTCCTCGGCGGTCTCGACCTCGATCTCCAGCACATTGCGGATGCTCTCCGGCTCGCCGCCGTCGACCAGCAGCTGCAGGCCCTTCTTCACGAACGCGTCATCGACCTCGTCGAGCCGCGCCTCCAGGCCCATGAGGCCGTCCTTGCGGGCGATGCGGCTCCACTCCACGATGCGCGCGATCTCGGTCGCGGGATCGATGTGCGGCGGCTTGAACAGCCATTTGCCGAGCTTGGCGGCGCGCATCAGCACCGGCCTCGGGTGCTGCACCATCACCGAGGCCAGCGTCCCCACGATCACGATCATGAACGCCGCGCCACCCAGCAGCCCCTTGAGGCCGGCACCCTTGAGGATGCTGCCGACCAGCAGGGCCACGAAGGCCAGCACGATGCCTATCAGGGTCATCAGGTCCATGGTTCAAACTCCTCAGGCGGTCTCGCCGGCCCATTCGCCCAGCGCCTTGCGCAGCCGGCCCACGGCCTGGGCGTGCAACTGGCAGACGCGCGATTCGGTGACATCCATGACCAGGCCGATCTCTTTCATGTTCAGGTTCTGTTCGTAGTACAGCGACATGACCAGCTTCTCGCGCTCCGGCAGGCGGCCGATCTCCTCGGCCAGCGACTGCTCGAAGCCGGCGCCCATGAGCGCGCGCAGCGGCGTGGCGCTGTCCTCGCCACCGAGCACGGCGGTTTCGGGATGCTCGTCGATGATCTGGTCCAGGCTGGCCAGGTACAGGCCCTCGGCATCGCGCAGCCAGGCATGGTAGGTCTCCAGATCCACGGCCAGCTCGGCGGCCACCTCGGCCGCCGCCGCCTCGCGGCGCAGGCGCTGCTCGACCCGGTTGCGCGCCTCGCCGATCTCGCGCGCGGTGCGCGCCACCGAGCGCGGCGCCCAGCCGCCGCGGCGCAGCTGGTCCATCATCGCCCCGCGCACGCGGATGGCAGCGTAGGTCTCGAAGCTGGCGCCCTTGTCGCCTTCGTAATTGCTCGCCGCCTCCAGCAGGCCGATCATGCCGGCCTGGATCAGGTCATCGAGGTCCTGGCTGGGCGACAGGCGGCCGCGCAGGTGCAGGGCCTGACGCTTGACCAGGGCGGCGTGACGCAGCACCAGCTCGTCGCGACTGCCACGATGCACCTGCCGGTAGGCCGCCGATGCGTTCACCATGACTGGCCCGCCTCGCTGCCGACCGCCAGCAGCCGCTCCGCGAAGAATTCGATGTGCCCGCGCGAAGCCGACGGCATGGGCCAGCGGCAGACATCCTCGGCCAGGCGGCGGAAGGCCTGCGAAGCGTCGGCGGCCGGATACAGGTCGCTGACCGCGCGCTGCAGCGCCACCGCCTTGAGCAGGAACTCGTCGCGCGGGATGGCACCGACCCAGACCAGGTTGACATCGAGGAAGCGCTCGGCGACATCGCACAGGCGCTCGAACACCTTGCGCGCCTGCAGCTCGCCGCCGGACATGTTGCACAGCACCTTGAAGCGGGTGATGCCGGCATCGCGGTTGAGCACCTTGATCAGGCCGTAGGCGTCGGCCAGCGAGGTCGGCTCCTCGGTGACCACCACCAGCACGTACTGGCTGGCACGGCTGAAGGTGATCACGCTGTCGGAAATGCCCGCCGCAGTATCGACGATGAGCACGTCGTACTCGTCCTGCAGCGCGGCGAACGAACGCACCAGCTGCGCATGCTGGGCCGGTGTCATCTCCGCCATCTGGCGCACGCCGGAGGCGGCCGGAATGATGGTGATGCCGAACGGCCCGGGAATCAGGATGTCCTTGAGCTGGCTCTCGCCGACTAGCACGTGGGACAGGTTGTTGCCCGAGCGCAGCCCGAGCAGGATGTCGACATTGGCCAGGCCGAGGTCGGCATCCATGAGCAGCACGCGGCGGCCGAGGCGCGCCAGCTGGCAGGCCAGATTGATGGAGACGTTGGTCTTGCCGACCCCGCCCTTGCCGCTCGTGACCGCGATGACTTGTACCGGCTGCATGGCTATCTCGCTCCTCGTCCGATATCAGGCTGTGCGGCGCTGTGCCGACCAGGACCAGCGCTCGACGTGTTCGGGAACCGGCACCGCCGCCGCCAGCGGCCAGCGCACGGCGATGCGCGCCGCCAGCGCGCCGGTGTCGGCCGCCTGCCAGGCGGCGGCGTGATCGCGGCTGATGCTGCTGCCCAGCCAGGGCAGGTCCTGGCGGCACAGCCAGGAGGCCAGCAAGCCGGGCTGCGCCAGGGTGTCGACTCGGGTGGTGACGACACCGGACGGGCGCAGCGCGGCGAACGCCGACAGCGTCAGCTGGCGCAACTCCTCGCTCATGTCCATGGCCATGACCAGCACGCGGTGCGCGACGCCGGCGGCATCGAGGCTCTTGCCCAGTGCCGCCAGCGCGGCCTCGTCATGGTGGTCGGCGCCGGCGGTGTCGACCAGCACGCGGGCATCGGCGGGCAGCTGCGCCAGTTCGTCGCGCAACGCTGCGGCGTCTTCGGCGAACAGCACCGGCAGGCGCAGCACCTTGCCCAGCGCCATGAGCTGCTCGCGGGCACCGAAGCGCAGGCGGTCCAGGCTGACCAGGAACAGCGGCGTCTGCGGCGAGCGCCGGCGATGCTGCAGGGCCAGGGTGATCATGAGCTGGGTCTTGCCGGCTCCCGGGCTGCCGATCAGCGCGGTCGCGCCATGCGCCGGCCATTCGCCGCAGGTGACCGCGCCGAGGCTGGTCTTGATGGCCTCGGCCAGGGTCTCGCGGTCCGGCTGCTCCGGCAGCACGGTGCGCAGGCGCTGCTGCAGCACGCCGCCGAGGCCGGCCGAGGTCAGCCGCGCGGCGAGATCGCCGGTGGCCAGCGGCGATTCCTGCGCCACCAGGCGGCCGAGATTGCGCTCCAGCAGAACGCGCATCGAGCCCAGCTCGTGGCGCAGTGTCATGAGGTCGCGATCGGCGGCGGTCTCGTCATTTTTTTGACTTTCCCGGGCGCGCACCGACAGCTGCCGGCCGCTGGCATCCTGCAGATCCGGCGTGTTGATGGCGACCACGAACTCGATGCCTTCCGGTACCTGGTAGCAGGTCAGGATGCTGGCGTCCGGCCCCTGTTCGGCCCGGATCAGGCGCATGGCCTGCTGGCTGTCCGCCGCGCGATATTTCTTGATCTTCATGTTCCGCTCCTGCCCTGTCCGTCTGCCGCCAGGGCCTGCTGTCATGCCGCCTCAACCCTGGGTCAGGCGCCCCTGCGAGCCCAGGCTCGACACCAGGCGCACCTGCTTGCTGTCCGGCACTTCGTTGTACGAGAGCACATGCAGCGACGGGATGCTGCGGCGGATAAACCGCGCAAGCCAGGACCTCACCGAGGGCGAGACCAGCAGCACGGCCGGCTGGCCCGCTGCTTCCTGGCGTCTGGCGTAATCCGCCAGCCCCTGCTGCATGCGCTCGGCCAGTCCGGGCTCCAGCCCGACCGCGCCCGCGCCGCCTCTGAGGCTGTTCAGCAAGATCTGTTCCAACTCCGAATCCAGCACCATGGCCGGCAACTCTTCTTCCAAGCCGTTGATTTCCTGAATAATCATTCGACCAAGCGCAATGCGGACGCCTTCCAGCAATTCGTCAGGATTCTTGCTTCGCGGCGCCTGCTCCGCCAAAGATTCGGCGATCAGGCGCAGGCTGCGGATCGATACGCCCTCTTTGAGCAGGTTCTGCAGCACGCGCACCACCACGCTCAGCGGCAGCTGCTTGGGCACCAGGCTGTCGACCAGGCGCGGATCTGTCTGCGCCAGCCGGTCGAGCAGCTGCTGCACTTCCTCGTGGCCGAGCAGCTCGTGCGCGAAATGACGGATGATCTGGCTCAGGTGGGTGGCGATCACGGTACCGTTGTCGACCACGGTGTAGCCCAGCGCCTGCGCCTGGTCGCGCAGCGACGGATCGATCCACACCGCTTCCATGCCGAAGGCCGGGTCCTTGGTGGCGATACCGGGCAGGCTGCCGTGCACCTGGCCCGGATTGATGGCCAGCTCCATGCCCGGCTGGATCTCGCCGCTGGCGACGGCGTCGCCGAGCACCAGCAGGCGGTAGCCGGTCGGCGCCATGTCGAGGTTGTCGCGAATGTGCACCGGCTGCACCAGGAAGCCGAGGTCGCGCGAGAGCTTCTTGCGCACACCGGTGATGCGGCCGATCAGCTCGCCGCCCTGGGTGCGGTCGACCAGCGGAATCAGGCGGTAGCCGACCTCCAGGCCGAGCACGTCATTCTGGGTCACATCGTCCCACTGGATCTCGGCCGGCTGCTGCGGCACCTGCGCCGCCAGGTCGCCACCCTCGCCGGCCAGCAGCACCTCGGGGCCTTCGTCGCGCGTCTGCACCAGCCAGCCGCCGGCGAAACAGGCACCGGCCAGCAGCAGGAACACCAGGTGCGGCATGCCCGGAATGACCCCGACGATGAACAGCACGATGCCCGACAGGTAGAGCACGCGCGGGTTGTCCAGCATCTGCCCGACCACCTGCGCACTCATGGTCTCGGTGCGCGAAATGCGGGTGACGATGATGGCCACCGCGATCGACAGCAGCAGCGCCGGGATCTGCGCCACCAGGCCGTCGCCGATGCTGAGCAGCACGTAGTATTCGGCCGCCGTCGCCGCGCTCAGGTCGTGCTGCATCATGCCGATGACCATGCCACCGACCAGGTTGATGAGCAGGATCAGGATGGCGGCGATGGCATCGCCCTTGACGAACTTGCTGGCGCCGTCCATGGCACCGTAGAAGTCGGACTCGATGCGCACGTCTTCGCGGCGCTTGCGCGCTTCGTCCTGCGAGATGATGCCGGCGTTGAGGTCGGCGTCGATGGCCATCTGCTTGCCCGGCATGGCGTCGAGGGTGAAGCGCGCGGTCACTTCCGAGACACGGCCGGCGCCCTTGGTCACCACCATGAAGTTGATGATCACCAGAATGGCGAAGACCACAATGCCGACCGCGAAATTGCCGCCGATGATGAAGTGGCCGAAGGCCTCGATGACCTGGCCGGCGGCGCCCGGGCCCTGGTGGCCCTCCATCAGCACCACGCGCGTCGAGGCCACGTTCAGGCCCAGGCGCAGCAGCGTGGCGACCAGCAGCACGGTCGGGAAGGCGCTGAAGTCCATGGGCCGCTGCACGTAGATCACCGCGAACAGGATCATCAGCGAGAGCATGATGTTGAAGGTGAAGAACAGGTCGAGCAGGAAGGTCGGCAGCGGCACCACCAGCATGCCGAGCAGCGCCAGGATCAGCAGCAGGATGCCCAGCCCGCTCCGCGTCAGGTCGCGCACGGTGGCCAGCATGTTTGCGGAGAAATCGTTCTGCTTCATGATCAGTGGTCCTGTCCGCGGTCCGTTTCATGGCCCTTGAGGTATTGCGCATCCACCAGCGGTTCGGGCACGGCCGGAATGTCTCCGCCCATGGCCTCCCACTGCTTGAGCTGGTAGACGTAGGTCAGTATCTGCGCCACCGCCAGGTAGAGCCCGGCGGGAATTTCCCGGTCCAGCTCGCAGCTGGCGTAGATGGCGCGCGCCAGCCGCGGCGAAGCCACCAGCGGCACCTTGTGCTCGCCGCCGATCTCGCGGATGCGTGCGGCGATCTCGTCAATGCCCTTGGCCACCACCACCGGCGCGCCACCCTTGCCCTGGTCATAGCGCAGCGCCACGGCATAGTGGGTGGGGTTGGTCACGATCACGTCGGCCTGCGGCACCTTTTCCATCATGCGGCGGCGCGAAGCCTCCATCTGCATCTGGCGGATGCGGCCCTTGACCTCGGGGCGGCCCTCGGACTCCTTGTGCTCGTCCTTGATCTCCTGCCGGGTCATGCGCAGCTGCTTCTTGTGGTTGAACAGCTGCCAGGGCACGTCGATGAGCGCGATCACCGCCAGCGGCAGGCTGACCACCAGGAAGAACCACACCAGCATGCGCCCGCTGCTCAGCATGGCCTGCTCAGGCGACTGCAGCGACAGGCCGAGGATGTCGTCGACCAGGCCGGTCATGAGGAACCAGGCGACGCCGCCGATGACCAGCACCTTGAGCACCGACTTCACCAGCTCGACCAGGCTCTGCATGGAGAACAGCCGGCCGATGCCCTTGATCGGGTCCAGCTTCTCGAACTTGAACGACAGCGAGAAAGTGGCGCCGCCAAGCATCACCGAGGCCCCAAGTGCAGCGATGAAGCAGACCAGGAACAGCGGCCAGAGCAGCACCAGTGCCTCGAGCATGAACTGGCCGAAGAGCACCGGCAGCTGCCAGGGATCGCGCGTGGTCAGCACCTGCGCCGAGAAGGCGTGCTTGAGCAGCTGCAGGAAGCCCTGGGCGAAATGCCCGCCGAGCACGAACAGCAGGCCGGCGGCGGCGATGGTGACCAGCATGGTCGAGAGCTCGCGCGAACGCGCCACCTGGCCCTTGCGGCGGGCATCCTCGAGCTTTTTCGCGGTCGG
>NZ_PTQZ01000007.1 GCF_002943415.1 Amnimonas aquatica
AACACCTGCGCCACACGTCCGAACAGTGCCTGGAATTTCATGTCGTTGCCTCCCCGCGGCGTCATCGCCTCTTCTTGTGTCGCGCCAGCCTAGTGCGGCGGGTGGCATCTGGCTAGCGTAGCGGTACCAAAGAACGAATCGGCCATACTGGCTTTTCTGTCATCGCCGGCTGTCATGAAAGCCAACGACAGCCCCGAGAAACGCGAGAGTATGACCGTGCGTTCACGCCGGCCCTCCCTGTTGCTCCGGGCCGCCATGGACAGATGCCCACACGCACACACGCGTCCGCGAACAGGAGTAGAAAAATGAATGCTGGCGAAATACAGGGGCTGGGCCTGAACCTGCTCAACCGCTTTGCCCGGTCCGACTGGCCGGACCGCCTGAAGGTCCGCAAGTCCGTGGAGAAGCTGCTGTTCGTGGGCAGCAGGACCGGTTTCCAGCTGATCGGCGCCGCCGCGCGCAGCTTCAGCCCGGCCGGTGGCGCCGGCAAGCAGCGCCTGCCTTCGGCCGCGAAAGGCCTGTTCGACCTCAGCCTCAGCGAAGAACAGCAGATGATGCGCGACACCCTGCAGCGCTTCGCTCAGGACGTGCTGCGTCCGGCAGCGCACGGTGCCGACCATGACGCCGCCCTGCCCGACGACCTGCTGGCCCAGGCCCAGGAGCTGGGCCTGAATTTCTACGCCGTGCCCGAGGCGCTGGGCGGCATGGCCGCCGAGCAGTCCGTGGTCAGCAACGTGCTCGCCGCCGAAGACCTGGGCTACGGCGACTTCACGCTGGCGGCGGCCATCCTCGCGCCCATGGGTGTCGCCAACGCCCTCACCCGCTGGGGCAGCGAGGCCCAGCAGGCGAAATACCTGCCCGCCTTCACCGGCGAACAGCCGCCGGTGGCCACCTTCGCCATGCAGGAGGCAGTGCCGGCCTTCGACCCGAACACGCTGGCGACCCGTGCCCGCCGTGACGGCGCAAGCTATCTGCTGACCGGCGAAAAGACACTGGTGCTGCTGGGCCAGCAGGCCGAGCTGCTGCTGGTCAGCGCCGAGCTGGACGGCCGCCCGGCCGTGTTCATCGTCGAGGGCGGCAGCGAAGGCCTGGGCTTCATGGAAGACCCGGCCATGGGCCTGAAGGCCGCGCAGACGGTGAAGATGCGCCTCGATGACGTGCGCGCCGACCTGCTCGGCGGCAGCGACGGCGACTTCGACTACCAGGCCTTCCTCGACCTCGGCGCGCTGTCCTGGGGCGCCATCGCGGTCGGCACCTGCCAGGCCGTGCTCGACTACACCGCGCACTACGCCAACGAGCGCACCGCCTTCGGCGAACCGATCTCGCACCGCCAGGGCGTGGCTTTCATGATCGCCGACATGGCCATCGAGATCGATGCCATGCGCCTGCTGGTGTGGAACGCCGCTTCGCTGGCCGAGGCCGGCAAGCCCTTCCACCGCGAGGCCTATCTGGCGCGTCTGCTGTGCGCCGAGAAAGCCATGAAGATCGGCAACGACGGCGTGCAGATCCTCGGCGGCCACGGCTTCACCAAGGAGCATCCGGTCGAGCGCTGGTACCGCGACCTGCGCGCCGTCGCCATCCTGCATGCCGGCCTGCACGCCTGACCCGCGCCAGCCCCCCTATTCGAGGAATGACACCATGAATCTGGAAAACCCGAAGAAATACAAGATGCTGGTCGAACAGGCCCACGAAGTGGCGCTGAACTTCTTCCGCCCGATTTCGCGCAAGTACGACAAGGCCGAACATGCCTACCCCAAGGAGCTGGACATGCTGGCTTCGCTGCTCGACGGCATGAACGCCGGCTCCGGCGAAGGCACCAGCTCGACCGCGCTGGGCAAGCGCGGCGCCGCCGATGACGGCAGCATCAAGAACGGCGCCAACATGTCGGCGGCACTGGGCGTGATCGAGCTCTGCTACGGCGATACCGCCTTCCTGCTCAGCATGCCGCGCCAGGGCCTGGGCAACTCGGCCATCGGCGCCGTCGCCAACGACGAGCAGCTGGAGCGCTTCAAGGGCAAGTGGGCAGCCATGGCCATCACCGAACCGGGCTGCGGTTCCGACTCCGCCGCCATCCGCACCACCGCGGTGAAGGATGGCGACGACTACGTGATCAACGGCGAGAAGATCTTCGTGACCTGCGGCGAGCGTGCCGACTGCGTGGTGGTCTGGGCCACTCTGGACCGCAATCTGGGCCGCGCCGCCATCAAGTCCTTCGTGGTCGAGCGCGGCACGCCGGGCATGCGCGTGGAGCGACTGGAACACAAGCTCGGCATCAAGGCCTCCGACACCGCGGTGATCAGCTTCACCGACTGCCGCGTCAGCGCCGCCAACCTGCTCGGCAACCCGGAGATCGATGTCGCCAAGGGCTTCGCCGGTGTCATGGAAACCTTCGACAACACCCGCCCGCTGGTCGCCGCCATGGCCGTGGGCTGCGCCAAGGCCTCGCTGGAGCGCATCAAGGAACTGTTCCGCGACCAGCTCGACCCGGACTACGGCACGCCGCCGCTGAACGCGTCGAACATCGAAGCCACCATCTATCGCCTGGAGGCCGAGTGGGAAGCCGCGCGCCTGCTCACGCTCAAGGCCTGCTGGATGGCCGACAACCGCAAGCCCAACTCCAAGGAGGCGTCGATCGCCAAGGCCAAGGCCGGGCGCATCGGCAGCGAGATCACGCTGAAGTGCGTGGAGCTGGCGGCCTCGCTGGGCTACGGCGAAGACGAGCTGCTGGAGAAGTGGGCGCGCGACTCGAAGATCCTCGACATCTTCGAAGGCACGCAGCAGATCCAGCAGCTGATCATCGCCCGCCGCGTGCTGGGCAAGAGCTCGTCCGAACTGAAGTAACGGCCACCGCTGCGGAACGGCCCGGCGCCTGCCCTGCGGACGCCGGGCCGTTTTGCTTGCGGCAACCGTGGTGGCGCCCGGGCAGCACGCCGGCACAAACCGTGCCACAACGTATAAGCAATCTTGTTTTCATTTATTTTTCATTGAATATCAATGACTTAATGTTGACACACACGGACTGTGCGGGAATAATGCCCGGCATGACATCTCTCACGCATGGCAGGAGTCCGACATGAAAGGCGACAGGCAGGTCATCCAGCACCTCAACAAGGTCCTCGCGAACGAACTGGTGGCGATCAACCAGTACTTCCTGCATGCCCGCATGTACGACGACTGGGGCCTGGTGAAGCTCGGCAAGCACGAGTACAAGGAATCCATCGACGAGATGAAGCATGCCGACAAGCTGATCAAGCGCATCCTCTTCCTCGAGGGCCTGCCCAACCTGCAGGACCTAGGCAAGCTGATGATCGGCGAAGACACTGTGGAAATGCTGAAGTCCGACCTGGCGCTGGAGAACAGCGCGGTGCTCGACCTGCGCGCGGCCATCGCCCACGCCGAGGGCATCGGCGACTTCGGCACCCGCGAGCTGTTCAAGGAAATCCTCGATGCCGAGGAAGAGCACATCGACTGGCTGGAGACCCAGCTCACGCTGATCGATCAGGTCGGCCTGCAGAACTACCTGCAGAGCCAGATGGACGACTGATCCGCCACTGCCGGTGGAACAACCAGGGCCGTGCCGGACCATTCCCGGCGCGGCCCTGTCGTTTCCGGCCGGTGTACAGCCGTGCGAATGATCAGCGCGCGGCCCGCTCTTCCTGCTTGCGGCGCCGGTACTCGATGGGGGTTTCGTTGGTCCAGCGCTTGAACGCGCGGTAGAAGGTGCTGGGCTCGGCGAAACCGGTCAGGTAGACGATCTGCTCGATGCTCTCGTCGGTGCGCGCCAGCAGGCGCCGCGCCAGGCGCGAGCGGTAGTCCGCGAGCACATGGTTGAAGCTGGTGCCGGCTTCCTCCAGTTCGGTGCGCAGGCGCCGCGCCGGCATGCCGATGCGTTGCGCCACCGCCTCCAGCGTGGTGTTGCCGGACTCCAGCATTTCCCCGATGGCGCGCTTGACCTCGCCCACCAGATCCAGCCGCGCCAGCTCGGCCAGCTTCTCGTTGGCCATTTTCTCGTGCAGGCGCAGCAGGCTGGGTTCGGCGTGCCAGACCTGGTGGGTGAGCACGGACTTGTCGAAATAGATGCGGTTCTCGCGGCAGCCCAGCGTCACCGGGCAGCCGTAGACACGCCGGTACTCCTCCGCCGGCGCGCCCTCGACATGGGTGAAATGCACTTCGATGGGCTGGAAGTGGCCATCGGTCAGCGAGCCGAAGAAACGGATGACCCCGATCACCAGCGCCTCGGCGAAGTGGCGCATCTCGGCGGCATCGGCGAGGTCGGCGAGATAGCACTGCTCGCCGTCGACCACCAGGCGAGAGGTGATGGCATCGCTGAGCAGACGCTGGTAGGCCAGCGCGCGCTGCAGACCTTCGCCGAAGGTGGGGCTCGACGAAATCAGGTACTCCAGCACCTGGCCACGATAGACCGGCAGGTTCTCGCCCAGGTGCAGGCCGATGTGCGGATCGCCGGAAATCTCCTCCAGCGCGCGCCAGAACATGGCCTGCCCGGCGAACGGCGTGCGCTCCGGCGACTCGACATCGAGCCAGGCCGGCGACACGCGCGCCTGCTGCAGGATGGCATCGACCGGCAAGCCGGCCTTGAGCATGGCCTGATAAGCGAGCCTGAGCAGAATGGGCGCGTCGGTGCGCTCGGCCATGACGGATGGATGTCCCTGGATTGCCGCGAAAACAGCGGAGGATGCGAATTGGCCCTTTTTACCGTGAAACCCGGCAAACGGGCAACACGGGCCGCGGGGCCGCCGCTCAGATGTCGACCAGACGCACCACGTCGTAGGCCGGGGTCTCGTAGGGATGCGCCGCCTTCAGCGCCGCCACCGTCGCCGGCAGTACCGCCTCGGCCAGCACCAGCTCGACCCGGTGTTCCGGTACCTGCTCGACCGCGCCGGCCTGCCCGATGAACGGCTGCGCGCCGGGCAGCGGCCGGAACTGGCCCAGCCCCGCCACCTGCCAGCAGCACTGGTCATAGTCGCCGATGCGGCCGGCGCCGGCGGCGAACACTGCCGCCTTCACCGCTTCCAGGTGCGTATCCGGCACATAGAAGACGAGCTTGAAGGCGGGGCGTACCCCGGCCTCCGACCAGGCCGGCATGGTCATGCCCGCGTCAGCCGGTGAAACGGCGCGCGTTGCGGAACATGCGCAGCCACGGGCCGTCCTCGCGCCAGACATCCGGACGCCAGCTGTGCTGCACGGCACGGAACACGCGCTCGGGGTGCGGCATCATGATGGTCGCGCGGCCGTCGGCGGAGGTGACGCCGGCGATGCCGAACGGCGAGCCGTTCGGGTTCAGCGGGTACTGCTGGGTGCGCTGACCGGCGTGATCGACATATCCCAGCGCCACCAGGCCGCTGCCGGCCAGCGCGCTCACGCGCGCATCGCTGTCCTGCACACGGCCCTCGCCGTGGGCGACAGCAATGGGCATGCGCGAACCGGCCATGCCGGCGAGCAGGATGGACGGCGACTCGGGCACCTCGACCAGCGTGGTGCGGGCCTCGAACACCTCGCTGCGGTTGCGCATGAAACGCGGCCACGACTCGGCGCCGGGGATCAGGTCCTTGAGCTGCGACAGCATCTGGCAGCCGTTGCAGACGCCGAGCGAGAAGCTGTCCGGACGTGCGAAGAAGGTGGCGAACTGCTCGCGCACGCGCTCGTTGAAGAGCACGGTCTTGGCCCAGCCGCCGCCGGCGCCGAGCACGTCGCCGTAGGAGAAGCCGCCGCAGGCCACAAGGCCGGCGAACTGGGCCAGGTCGACGCGGCCGGCGACCAGGTCGCTCATGTGCACGTCCACCGCGGTGAAGCCGGCGCGGTCGAAGGCGGCGGCCATCTCGACGTGGCCGTTGACGCCCTGCTCGCGCAGGATGGCCACCTTCGGACGCACGCCGCTGGCGATGAACGGCGCCGCGATGTCCTCGTCCAGATCGTACGACAGCTGCACGCTGAGGCCGGCGGACGGCTGCGCGATGGCCTCGAACTCCTCGCGCGCGCAGTCGGCGTTGTCGCGCAGGGCCTGGATGCGGTAGCTGGTCTCGGCCCAGAGCTGCTGCGCCTCGGCGCGGGCGATGTTGATCAGTTCGCTGCCGGCGCGGATCACGGTGATGGCGTCATCACGCGTGAGCAGGCCGATGCTGTGCACGTGGCCCGCCAGCGTGGTGCCGGCGAAGGCCGCCTGCACGGCGGCGACATCGCCGGTGCGCACCTGCACCACGGCGCCCAGCTCTTCGCTGAACAGCGCCGCCAGCACGTCATCCTGCGCCGGGCCGCCGACACGGGTGAGGTCGGCGCGGATGCCGGTGCGGCCGGCGAAGGCCATTTCCGCCAGGGTGGCGAACAGGCCGCCATCGCCGCGGTCATGGTAGGCAATCAGCCGGCCCTCGGCATTCAGGCGCTGGATGCCGTCGAAGAAATCCTGCAGCAGCTGCGGCTCGTCGACATCCGGCGGCAGCTGGCCGACCTGGCCGGTGACCTGGGCCAGCGCCGACGCGCCAAGGCGGTTCTGACCACGGCCGAGGTCGATCAGCACCAGGCGGGTGTCGCCGAGGTCGGTGCGCAGCTGCGGAGTCAGCGTGGCGCGGACATCGGTGACCGGCGCGAAGCCGGTGACCACCAGCGACAGCGGCGAAGTCACCGACTTCTTCTCGTCGCCGTCCTGCCAGACCGTGCGCATGGACATGGAGTCCTTGCCGACCGGAATGGTCAGGTTCAGCGCCGGGCACAGCTCCATGCCGACCGCGTGCACGGCGTCGAACAGGTTCTCGTCTTCCTTGCCGGCGCCGGCGGCGGCCATCCAGTTCGCCGACAGCTTGATGTCCGACAGCTTCGCGATCGGCGCGGCGGCGATGTTGGTGATGGTCTCGCCCACCGCCAGGCGCGCCGAGGCGGCGGCGTTCAGTACGGCCACCGGGGTGCGCTCGCCCATGGCCATGGCCTCGCCGGTGACGGCATGGAAGCCGCTGGCGGTGACGGCGACATCGGCCACCGGCACCTGCCAGGGGCCGACCATCTGCTCGCGCGCCACCAGGCCGGTCACCGAGCGGTCGCCGATGGTGATGAGGAACTGCTTGGAAGCCACCGCCGGCAGGCGCAGCACGCGCTCGACAGCCTCGCGCACGGCAGCGGGGCCGGTGCCCAGCACACCGAGATCCAGCGCCGGCTGGGTCACGACCTGGCGGTCGAAGCTGCGCTGCATCTTCGGCGTCTTGCCCAGCAGCACCTGCATGGGCATGTCCACCGGCGCGTTGCCGAAGTGCGGGTCGCTGACCGTGAGATGCCGCACCTCGGTGGCCGCGCCAAGCACGGCGAACAGGGCGCGCTCGCGCTCGCAGATGGACTGGAACAGCGGCAGGCTGTCCGGATGGATGGCCAGCACGTAGCGCTCCTGCGCTTCGTTGCACCAGATCTCGACCGGGCTCATGCCCGGCTCCAGACTGGGGATGGCACGCAGGTCCAGCGTGGCACCCAGCTCGTGATCGTTGACCAGCTCCGGCATGGCGTTGGACAGGCCGCCGGCGCCGACGTCATGCACCGACACGATGGGATTGTCGTCGCCCATGGCCCAGCACACGTCGAGGACTTCCTGCGCGCGCCGCTCCATTTCCGGGTTGTCGCGCTGCACCGAGGCGAAGTCCAGGTTCTCGGCGCTGGCGCCGCTGGCCATCGACGAGGCCGCGCCGCCGCCGAGACCGATCAGCAGCGCCGGGCCGCCGAGCACGATCAGCAGGTCGCCGGGCCGGATGGCGTTCTTCTGCACATGGCCGTCGCGGATGTTGCCGTAGCCGCCGGCGATCATGACCGGCTTGTGGTAGCCCGCCACTTCCGGGCCGTTGACGCCATTCACGGTCAGCTCGAAGCTGCGGAAGTAGCCGCACAGCGCCGGACGGCCGAATTCGTTGTTGAACGCGGCGCCGCCGAGCGGCCCCTGGATCATGATGTCCAGCGCGGTGACGATGCGGCCCGGCTTGCCATAGGGCTTTTCCCAGGGCTGCGCGAAGCCGGGGATGTTGAGGTTGGACACGGTGAAGCCGGTGAGGCCGGCCTTGGGCTTGCCGCCGCGACCGGTGGCGCCCTCGTCGCGGATCTCGCCGCCGGAGCCGGTGGAAGCGCCCGGGAACGGCGAGATCGCGGTCGGGTGGTTGTGCGTCTCCACCTTCATGAGGATGTGCACCGGCTCGTTCACGTAGCCGTAGGTAGTGCCGCCGCCGACGCGGAAGAAGCGGTCGGCGACCGGGCCGGCGATCACCGCGGCGTTGTCCTTGTAGGCGGACAGGATGTTCTCGCTGTAGTTCGCGTAGGTGTTCTTGATCATGCCGAACAGCGACTTCGGCGCCGGCTTCCCGTCGATGGTCCAGTCGGCGTTGAAGATCTTGTGGCGGCAGTGCTCGGAGTTCGCCTGCGCGAACATCATCAGCTCGATGTCGTTGGGGTTACGGCCCAGCTGCGTGAAATTGTCGACGAGGTAGTCGATCTCGTCCGGGCTGAGCGCGAAGCCCTGCTCGCGGTTGGCGGTCTCCAGCGCGGCCTTGCCGCCGCCGAGGATATCCACTGACGCCAGCGTGCGCGGCGCTTCCTGGCGGAACAGCACGGACGCGGCCTCGGCGTCGGCCAGCACCACTTCGGTCATGCGGTCGTGCAGCTTCGCGGTCAGCGCCGCCCAGTCGGCATCATCCAGCCCCTCCGCGCCGGCCAGCCGCCAGGCGGTGGCGCGCTCGATGCGGCGCACTTCGGCGAGGCCGGTGTTGTGCGCGATGTCGGTGGCCTTCGACGACCACGGCGAAATGGTGCCGGGGCGCGGCACCACCACCGCCAGGCGGCCGGCCGAGGCGACAGCGTCGGCGGCATCGGCCCGGTCATCGCCATAGGTCAGCAGCTCGGCCAGGCGCGCCGGCACCTCCGTCAGGTCGGTGTCGACCAGGTGCAGCCAGTGCGCGGACACCGCCGTCAGCGATGGCGCCAGCGCCTGCAGGTCCTGCAGCAGTCGTTGTTGACGGAACGCGGAAAGCGCGGGGGCGCCGGACAGAATCAGCATGTGGGATGTCTCGCGAGCGGGGACGGAAAAAAGAGGGCGCTATTGTAGCCAAATATTGGCGGCTCCGGGCGTGCCGGCTGCGGCCATCGGGCGGTTGTCACGCCTCCGGGCGGCCAGAAATTGTCAGACAATCTGCCTTGTTTCATCGGATCGGATTGGACTTCGGGGCATCCCGCAGCTACAGTCCGCCGCATCTGCACCCTGACACGGTGCGCTTACTGGCAAACAGACACTGAAAACCCCCTAAGGGTAAACGCCAAAACGGCTGTCCCGGCACTGCTGAAAACCCCCGCCCGATGCACCGGCGGTTCATGCAGGGACGATGTTGCAACGGTAAACCGAACGAGGTCCAAAGATGACTGGCGGCAAGAAAGCGCAACGTGCGCGCCCCCATCGCAAAGCCCTGCAGCTCCTGCAGCGCATCAACCGCCGGCACGTGAAGCTGGCGGTAGCCGGCACGCTGGCCATCACTTCGCTGTCGCTGCAGCCGGTCCGCAACGCGCTGGACCAGATCCGCAGCAGCGGCGAGCTGCACCTGGTCGGTGTCAGCAGTCCCGGCACCTTCTTCCAGCAGGACGGCCACATTCACGGCCTGCAGTACGAGCTTGCCCGCCAGTTCGCCAACGAGCTGGGCGTGAAGCTGGTGGTCGATCCGGTGGAAAGCCCGCAGCGCGTGCTCCATGCCATCCGCCGCAACCAGGCGCAGCTGGCGCTGACCGGCATCACCGCCGAAGACCCGCGCCTGAAGCGGCTGCGCGTCAGCGATCCGGTGATCGAGGTGCGCCAGCAGCTGGTGCAGCGCAACGACCAGATCCCGCCGGCCAGCCTGCAGGATCTCGGTGGCCGCGTCATCGGCGTCATGGCCGGCACCGCCGAAGCCTCGCACCTCAAGAGCCAGCTGCGCGGCGTCGACGGCGTCAAGCTGGTCGAGCTGCGCCAGGGCCAGACCCTGGACCTGCTCAGCCTGCTCGACGAAGGCCGCATCGATTTCGTGGCGGTCAACTCGCAGGACTTCGACGCCTTCCGCCCGCTGTTCCCGGCCCTGCGCGACAGCCTGTCGCTGGATCGCACCGATGGCGTGTCGTGGGTGTTCCTGAAGTCGCAGGACCAGAGCCTGTACCAAGCCGCCCAGGATTTCCTGGCGCGCAAGCAGGCCGACGGCACGCTGCAGCGGCTGACCGACTTCTACAGCAACGGCAACGTCTTCGACAGCTACGGTGCGCGCAGCTTCAGCCGCGACATCGCCAAGCGCCTGCCGCGCTACCAGGGTGACTTCGAGAAGCAGAGCCGTGCCCAGGGGCTGGACTGGCGCCTGCTCGCCGCCATCTCCTACCAGGAATCGAAGTGGAACCCGGACGCGGTCTCGCCGACCGGCGTGCGCGGCCTGATGATGCTGACCAGCAGCACCGCAGCCGCCATGGGCGTGAAGGACCGCACCCATGCCGGGGAAAGCATCCAGGGCGGCACCGCCTACTTCAAGCAGATCCACGACAAGGTGCCGGCCAGCGTGCCCGAGCCCGACCGCACCTGGATGGCGCTGGCCGCCTACAACATGGGCCCCGGCCACATGATCCAGGCGCGCAAGCTGACCAAGCGCCTCAAGGGCGACCCGGACAGCTGGCTCGACGTGTCGCGCAACCTGCGCCAGCTGGCGCAGGAGAACCGCCGTCGCGGCAAGCCGGCGCCGGATGTCGGCCAGGCCCTGCACTACGTGCAGCAGGTGCGCCGCTACTACGACGCCATCGCCCTCAACACCTCGGTGCAGCGCGAGGCCACCCGCGTCGCCGCGCTGGACTTCGACATTTCCACCACCACCGCACTGCGCTGACGGCAGGCGGCCAGACACGGCGCCGGCATCATTGCCGGCGCCCGCGTTTCAGGCCGGGAAAATCAGTCGCCGAGATACGCCGCGCGCACGCGCGGGTCGGCCGCCAGCTCGGCCGCCGACCCCGACAGGGTGATGCCGCCCGACTCCATGACATAGGCACGGCTGGCGATCTCCAGCGCCTGGCGGGCGTTCTGCTCGACCAGAAGCAGCGCCACGCCCTCGAACACGATCTGGCGGATGATGGCGAAGATCTGCTCGACCAGGATGGGCGCCAGCCCCATGGACGGCTCGTCGAGCAGCAGCAGGCGCGGCCGGCTCATCAGCGCGCGGGCGATGGCGAGCATCTGCTGCTCGCCGCCGGACAGCGTGCCGGCGAGCTGCAGCCGGCGCTCGGCGAGGCGCGGGAACAGCGCCAGCATGCGCTCGAGATCGGCGCGGATGCCGTCGCGGTCGCGACGACTGTAGGCGCCCATCTGCAGGTTCTCCAGCACGGTCAGGCGCGGGAAAATGCCGCGCCCTTCCGGCACCAGCGCCAGCCCGCGCGCCACGCGCTCGTGCGCCGGCAGCCTGAGCAGGTCCTCGCCGGCGTAGCGCAGGCTGCCGGCGGCAGGCTTCAGCAGGCCGCCGATGGCGCCCAGCGTGGAGGTCTTGCCGGCGCCGTTGGCACCGATCAGCGACACCAGCTCGCCCTCGCCCACGCTCAGGCTGATGCCGCGCACGGCCTGGATGCCGCCGTAGCGCACCTCGAGATCACGCACCTCCAGCAGGTTCATGCCGCACCCCCCAGATATGCCGCGACCACGCGCGGGTCATTGCGCACCGCCTCGGGCCGACCCTCGGTGATCAGGCGGCCGAAGTCCAGCACCGCCACGCGGTCGCACAGACCCATGATCAGCTTCACGTCGTGCTCGATCAGCAGCACGGTGATGCCATCGTCGCGGATGCGCTCCAGCAGCACGCGCAATTGCGCGGTCTCGGTCGGATTCATGCCGGCGGCGGGCTCGTCCAGCGCCAGCAGGCGCGGCTCGGTCGCCAGCGCGCGGGCGATCTCCAGGCGGCGCTGGTCGCCATAGGACAGCTCGTTGGCGAGGCGGCCGGCAGCCGACGCCGGCAGACCGACATAATCCAGCAGTTCGCGCGCCCGGCGCGCGATCGCGGCTTCTTCCTCGCGCGCCGCACGGGTGTTGAGCAGCGCCGCCAGCAGCCCGGTGCGGGTGCAGCGGTGGCGGCCCACCATGACGTTCTCGAGCGCGGTCATGAAGTGGAACAGGCGGATGTTCTGGAACGTGCGCGCGATACCGCGCTCGACAATGGCGCTGGCCTTCAGGCGCAGCGGCAGGTCGTGGCCGGCGAAGCTGCGGCGACCGGCATCGGCCTGGTAGAAACCGGTGATGACATTGAACAGCGTGGTCTTGCCGGCACCGTTGGGGCCGATCAGGCCGTAGATGGCGCCCTCGGGAATGGTCAGGCTGACCTCGGTCAGCGCCTGCACGCCGCCGAAGCGCTTGCTGATGCCCTGCAGCGACAGCAGCGCCTGCCCGGTCGAGCGCACGGAGTCAGGCACGAAAGCCGCGTCAGTCATGTTCGAGCTCCCGCTGGCGCCGCCTCGACGGCCACAGGCCGGCCGGGCGATAGAGCATGACCAGCACCATGGCCGATCCGAACAGCAGCATGCGCAGGTTCTCCGGATCCACCACCATGTGCCCGAACAGCTCGCGCTGCAGCGGGTTGATGACCTCGCGCAGCAGCTCCGGCGTCAGCGTCAGCAGGCAGGCGCCAAGCAGCACGCCGGGAATGTGGCCCATGCCGCCGAGCACCACCATGCACAGCACCATGATGGACTCCATCAGGGTGAAGCTCTCGGGGCTGACGAAGCCCTGGAAGGAAGCGAACAGCGCACCGCCGACACCGCCGAAGGTGGCGCCCATGGCGAAGGCCAGCAGCTTCATGTTGCGGGTGTTGATGCCCATCGCGTGCGCCGCGATCTCGTCCTCGCGGATGGCCACCCAGGCGCGGCCGATGCGCGAGCGCTCGAGGCGGCGGCAGATCACCACGGCCACCACCACCAGCGCCAGCAGCAGGTAGAAGTAGAGCTGCGCCGAACCCAGCGACACCGGCCCCAGGTGCAGGGAGCCGCCCAGCGACACGCCGCCGACGCTCACCGGATCGATGCCGCTGATGCCCTGTGGACCGTTGGTGATGTTCACCGGCCGATCGAGGTTGTTCATGAACAGGCGCACGATCTCGCCGAAACCCAGCGTCACGATGGCCAGGTAATCGCCGCGCAGGCGCAGTGTCGGCGCCCCCAGCAGGGCCCCGGCGAACGCCGCCGCCACCGCCGCCAGCGGCAGGATCATCCACGCCGACCAATGCAGGTCGAAATGCGGCGAAGCCAGCAGCGCGAACACGTAGGCGCCCACGGCGTAGAAAGCGATGTAGCCGAGGTCGAGCAGGCCGGCGTAGCCGACCACGATGTTCAGGCCCAGCGCCAGCAACGCGTAGAGCAGGCAGAAATCGACAATGCGCATCCAGTACGGGCCGAGCGTGGCGCCGAACCAGAACGGCAGGGTCAGCAGCAGCACGACCAGCAGGATGCGGCCGGCCGGACTGGCGGCCTGGCGCACGAGGCGATCCTTGAAATCAGCGGACATGAAAGACACTCCCCGGCCTCCTCACGGACGGTCGGCCTGGCGTTCGCCAAGCAGCCCGGAAGGACGGAACACCAGCACCAGGATCAGCACCAGGAAGGCGAAGACATCCTGGTACTGACTGCCCAGGAAGCCGCCGGTGAGGTCGCCGATGTAGCCCGCTCCCAGGCTCTCGATCAGGCCCAGCAGCAGGCCGCCGACCACCGCGCCGGCGACGTTGCCGATGCCGCCGAGCACCGCCGCCGAGAACGCCTTGAGGCCGAGCATGAAGCCCATGTAGGCGTGCGCCTGGCCATAGTTGGCGCTGACCATGACACCGGCGACGGCGGCGAGGATGGAGCCGATGATGAAGGTGCTGGCGATCACCCGGTCCACCGACACGCCCATGAGCCGCGCCACCGACGGCGACTGCGCGGTGGCGCGCATGGCGCGGCCGAGCCGGGTGCGATGGATGAGCAGGATGAGCCCGGCCATGAGCACCGCCGACAGCACCACGATGGCGCCCTGCACCGGCAGGAAGGTGGCGCCGCCGATGTGGATGGGGTCATGCGGCAGGATGTCCGGGAACGGCACGTACTGGCGCCCCCAGATCATCATGGCGAGGTTCTGCAGCACGATCGAGACACCGATGGCGGTGATCAGCGGCGCCAGTCGCGGCGCGCCGCGCAGCGGCCGGTAGGCCAGCCGCTCGATGCCGGCGCCGAGCAGCGCGCAGACCGGAATGGCCATGAGCACGCTGCCCGCGATCAGCACGAAGGGCGAGACATCCATGTTCAGGCCGAGCAGCCAGCCCAGGCAGGAGATGGTGACCATGGCGCCGATCATGACCACCTCGCCGTGGGCGAAGTTGATCAGGCCGAGAATGCCGTAGACCAGCGTGTAGCCCAGCGCGATCAGGGCATAGATGCTGCCCAGGATCAGTCCGTTGACCAGCTGCTGCGTGAGCATGTCCATGGCGGTCAGTCCGACTCGACCGTCTTCAGCACCTGCCATTCGCCCTTGACGGCGCGATACACGGTGATGGCGCCCTGGCGCAGGTCGCCCTTGTCATCGAACTGGATGCGCGCGGTCACGCCCTCGTAGTCGGTCTGCTTCAGCTCGGGAATGACCTTGGCCGGATCGGTGGTGCCGGCACGCTGCATGGCGCGGGCCAGCACCTGCATGGCGTCGTAGCAGTACGGCGCGTAGAGCTGGATCTTGCCGAACTTGCTCTCGAAGCGCTTGCGGAAGTCGGGGCCGTGCTCGAGGCTGTCGAGCGGACGACCGGGCAGCGAAGCGACCACGCCCTCGGCCGCCGGGCCGGCGAGCTTCATGAACTCTGCGGTGTGGATGCCGTCACCGCCCAGCAGCTGGCTGGTCAGGCCCAGCGCCTTCATCTGTTTGACCAGCGGCGCGCCCTGCCCGTCCATGCCGCCGAAGAACAGCAGGTCGGGCTTCTGGCCCTTGATCTTGGTCAGGATGGCGGTGAAGTCGGAAGCCTTGTCGCTGGTGTACTCGCGCACCACGACCTTGCCGCCGGCGGCCTCTGCGGCCTTGGCGAACTCGTCGGCCAGGCCCTGGCCGTAGGCGGTGCGGTCGTCGATGATGGCGATGCGCTTCGCCGCCAGCTCGCCCACCGCGAAGCGGCCGAGCACATGGCCCTGCTGGACATCGTTGGCCATGACGCGGAAGGCGTTGCCGAAACCCTGCTGGGTGTAGCGCGGCGTGGTCGCCGACGGCGAGATCTCGACGATGCCGGCGGCGTTGTAGACGCGCGAGGCCGGCATGGTGGTGCCCGAATTCAGGTGGCCGATGACCGCGTGCAGGCGGTCGTCGACGAACTTCTGCGCCACCGTGGTGGCCATGCGCGGGTCGGCCTGGTCATCCTGCGAATCGAGCTGGAAATGCACCGGCTGGCCGCCGATGGTGAAGCCCTCGCGGTTGAGGTCTTCGATGGCCAGGCGCACGCCGTTCTCGTTGTCCTTGCCGATGTGCGCCTGCGGTCCGGTCAGCGGCGCGGCGTGACCGATGACGATGATGCGCTTGCCGTCCGGCGTGGTCTTCGGCGTCGGCTCGCTCTTGCTGCAACCGGCGAGCGCGGCGGCGGCCACCAGGGCGGCCATCAGGGCCGGCAGCAGGCGGCGGTTCTGGATCGGGCGGGTCATGAGCATGGGCATATCCTGGGTCATCGGCGAACGTTCGCATTTCTGCCGCGAATTCAGCGGATTATTGCCGCTGCCGGCAGGCAAGGAAAGGCCGTGCGACGGAAAGTCCGCCGGCCCGCGCATGACGCCGGCGGCCGGCGCCGGTAAACTTGCCGGATCGCCCGCCCTGCCATGCACCTCTTGTGCCATCCGGAGCCTCATGAACACGTCCGCCGAGCTGTCGCCGACCCTGCAACTGACCATCGACCTGATCCGCGAGCCCTCGGTCACGCCGCACGACGCCGACTGCCAGACCCTGATGATCCGCCGCCTGGAAGCCATAGGTTTCCGCGTCGAACGGCTGCGCTTCGGCGACGTGGACAATTTCTGGGCGCGCCGGGGCGAGGACGGACCGGTGTTCTGCTTCGCCGGCCACACCGATGTGGTGCCCACCGGTCCGGTCGAACAGTGGACCGTGCCGCCGTTCGAACCGCGCATCGAGGATGGCATCCTCACCGGCCGCGGCGCCGCCGACATGAAGGGCTCGCTGGCCGCCATGGTGGTCGCCTGCGAGCGTTTCGTGCTCACCCACCCGGACCACCGCGGCTCGATCGCCTTCCTGATCACCAGTGACGAGGAAGGCGTGGCGGTGGACGGCACCGTGCGCGTGGTGGAAACGCTGGAAGCGCGCAACGAGAAGATCACCTGGTGCCTGGTCGGCGAGCCCTCCAGCACCACCCAGGTCGGCGACGTCATCAAGAACGGCCGCCGCGGCTCGCTCGGCGGCGTGCTCACCGTGCACGGCCGCCAGGGCCATGTCGCCTACCCTCACCTGGCCGACAACCCCATCCACCGTGCCGCGCCGGCGCTGGCCGAACTGACCGCCGAGGTCTGGGACCACGGCAATCAGTTCTTTCCCGCCACCAGCTTCCAGATCTCCAATATCAACGCCGGCACCGGTGCCAGCAATGTCATTCCCGGCGATCTGCAGGTGGTGTTCAACTTCCGCTTCTCCACCGAACTGACCGAGACCCAGCTGCGCGAGCGCACCGAGACCATCCTCGACCGCCACGGCCTGCGCTACACGCTGGACTGGAAGCTCAGCGGCCACCCGTTCCTGACCGCGCGCGGCGAGCTGGTGGAGGCCGCCGTCGGCGCCATCCGCGCCGTGACCGGCCGGGAGACCGAGCTGTCGACCAGCGGCGGCACCTCGGACGGCCGTTTTATCGCTCCCACGGGTGCGCAGGTGCTGGAGCTGGGCCCGGTGAACAAGACCATCCACCAGATCGACGAATGCGTCGCGGCCGCCGATCTGGACACGCTGACAGACCTCTACGAAGGCATCCTGGAGCGCCTGCTGACCTGATCGCTTATACGCATACGGGAAATATGCCAATAACAATCAATAACCATTCGCACCAATAAAACGACCGCTCATCCGCTATACGGACGGATTTCTGGCACGGACACGGCTGCTTTGCTTAATTCGCCAAGAGCCCCGCAAGACCTGACCGTCAAGGATGACGCCGTGAACGACAACGCAGCCCGCCACGACGAGCGCAATGCGCTCACCCGCTACTTCAATGACATCCGCGCCTACCCGCTGCTGTCCGCCGAGGAAGAAGCCGTGCTCAGCCGTGCCGCCCTCGCCGGCGACCGGCACTCGCGCGAACGCATGATCACCGGCAACCTGCGCCTGGTCATACGCATCGCGCGCCAGTACCAGCGCAGCGGCATGGCCGTGGACGACCTGATCGAGGAAGGCAACCTCGGCCTCATGCATGCCATCGGCAAGTACGACCCGTCGCTGGGTTATCGCCTGTCCACCTACGCCGTGTGGTGGATACGCCAGTACATCGAACGCGCCATCATGAACCAGTCACGCGTGGTCCGCCTGCCGGTGCATCTCGCCAAGCGCCTCAACCGCTGCCTGCGCGCCTCGCGCGAACTGCGCCAGTGCAGCGGTCGCGAGCCCAGCGCACGCGATATCGCGACCGAGGTCGGCCGCTCCCCGGACGAGGTGCGCGAGCTGATGTGCTGGCAGGAGGCACCCAGTTCGCTGGACCATCAGGAAGAGGGCACGTCATGGCAGGACGCGCTGCCGGCACCGGACAGCTACAACCCGTCACGCCGCAATGCGCGTGACGACATGCAGCAGGCCCTGCTGCGTCATGTCGGTCGGCTGACCGCGCGCGAGCGCGAAATCCTGCTGCGCCGCTTCGGTCTCGGCACTGGCGTGGAGGAAACGCTGGAGCGCATCGCCGCCGACATCGGGCTGACGCGGGAGCGCGTCCGGCAGATCCAGATCGAGGCGTTGTTCAAGCTCAGGGAATGGCTGAGCAGCGAAGGCATAGAGCCCGGCTATCTCGACGAGTCATGACCGCCATGCGGGTATCTTCTTCGCCATCACGCCGCGCCGGCTTGCCCCGGCGCGGGCGAGATAGGCTAGAATCCCGGGCCACGCGCAAGCATGCCTCCGTAGCTCAGCTGGATAGAGCAGCCCCCTCCTAAGGGGCAGGTCGGACGTTCGAATCGTCTCGGGGGCGCCATCTTCCAGCGCCGACACGGCTGCTCAGCCGATCACGCCGCCCAGCATGGGCACGAAATGCACCGGCTCGATGACATCCTGGCGAACGCCCTCTTCCGTGCGCTGCACCAGCACCAGCGACTGCTTCTGGCCCGCGCCCACCGGCAGCACCATGCGGCCGCCCACCGCCAGCAGATCGATGAACGCCTGCGGCACGCCCAGCGCCGCCGCCGTGCCGATGATGCCGTCGTAGCCGCCCTCGCCCGGCCAGCCCTGCAGGCCGTCGGCATGGCGCAGACGGACATTGTGCAGGCCGAGGCCGGTCAGGCGCTCGCGGGCCTTGTCCTGCAGCGGCTTGATGCGCTCGATGGAATGCACGCTGCCGACCAGCTGCGCCAGCACGGCGGTCTGGTAACCCGAACCGGTGCCGATCTCCAGCACCTTGCGCATGGGGCCGGCGGCCAGCAGCAGCTCGCTCATGCGCGCCACGATATAGGGTTGCGACAGGGTCTGGCCGTGGCCGATGGGCAGCGCGGTGTCTTCGTAGGCACGATGCGCCAGCGCCTCGTCGACGAAGATGTGCCGGGGCGTCTGGCGCATGACATCTAGCACGCGGGTGTCGCGTATGCCCTGGGTGAGCAGTCGCGAGATCATGCGGTCCCGGGTGCGGGCGGAAGTGAAGCCGGAGCCGTGCAGATCGAAGGTGGGGCCAGTGCTCATGTCGTGTGTTTCTGTTCCAGCGGCAAGCGCACACTGTAGCACGCGCGCGGGCCGGAGGAGGAGCCGTGGCCGGAGCATGGCATCGCCCCGGCGGCCATCCGCGACCGCAGCGCACGGGCGACCTGGCTCAATCGCGGATGCCCGGCTGCAGCCAGTCCGCGACCACGTCGAGCACGCCGAAACGGGTCATGTCGGAGTCCAGCGGCGTGACGCTGACATGGCCGGCCTGGACGGCGTGGAAATCGGTACCTTCGGCATTGTCGAGCGGGTCGCCGGAAGCGCCGATCCAGAACACCACGTTGCCGCGCGGATCGCGCAGCCTGAGCACATCCTGACTGGGCCCGCGGTGCCCCAGCCGGGTGACGCGGAAGCCGCGATGGTTCTCCAGCGGGCCGGCAGGCACATTGATGTTGAGCAGGGTGCGCGGCGGCAACGCTAGGCGCTGCCAGCGCCGCAGCAGCTCGCCGACCCGCGCCGCCGCCGGCCGGTAGGCCTCGATGCCGAGGGTCTTCGGCTGCTCGGCCACCAGCGATACGGCGATGGCGGGCCGCCCCAGGAAACGCCCCTCCAGGGCCGCCGCCACCGTGCCCGAATAGATCACGTCATCGCCCAGATTGGCGCCGGCATTGATGCCGGACACGATGATGTCCGGCGTGAAGTCGAGCAGTCCGTTGAGCGCAATGTGGACGCAGTCCGCCGGTGTGCCGTTGACCGCGATGAAACCGTTGTCGAGCCGCTGCGGACGCAGCGGCCGGTCCAGCGTCAGCGCACTGGAGAAGGCACTGCGCTCACCATCGGGCGCGACCACCGTGACCTCGCCCAGCTGCGCCAGCACTTCGGCCATGGCCGCCAGGCCGGGGGCGTGCACGCCGTCGTCATTGCTCAGCAGGAACTTCATCCGCGCCTCCTTCAGATCCCGGCGCCGCTGCCGACGAAGCCGGCACCGGCACATCCTCGTGCAACCGCGCCAGCGAGGCCAGCACGGCGGTGGCGAACGAGCCCGCCGCGAGCGTGAAAGACAGCACCAGCACATCCGGCTGCGGCTGCTGCCGCACCAGATCATCGACACGCAGGCGCAGCGACCGGCGCTGGCCGGGCACGCGCAGCGCCGCCAGGTCGGCACAGATATCCTCCCAGGGCGCCAGCACGCCAGCCTCAAGGGCGGCGACATCGTCCGTCACCACCGAGGCGCCATCGCCGGGCAGCGGCCCGGTCGGATGCACCTCGCCGGCTGCCAGCCGCGCCGGCAGCGCGGCATCGCCGGGCTCCGGCACGAAGAAGCTGCCACGACCATCGAGCTGCAGCACATCGCCCGGCAGGCAGCGGCACCAGCTGCCATCGCGCACGCGCTCGGCCAGCACCCGGTTGAACAGCGCCGA
>NZ_PTQZ01000070.1 GCF_002943415.1 Amnimonas aquatica
TGATGGTCATGAGGCTGAGGGCTTCGGGGGGGGCGCTGCGGATGTCGTACATCTGGACGGTCTGGGCGACGTCCTGGATGGTGTCGAGAACATCATCCATGCGGGAAATCAGGCGGTGGATCTCGTCGCGATCCAGGGGGGTAATGAAAGTGGAATGGAGCTGTGCGACTGTTTCATGGGTAATTTCGTCGGCGCGGGCCTCGATCGCGTCGATGGCCTCGGCATGTCGGGCTGCGCCCTCCGGGGACTGATTGAGGGTCTCCAGCAGGGCCTTGAGCGCCTCGCTGCCCAGGGATATCTCCTTGGCATGGGCATTGAAGAGGTCATAGAAATTGACTTCTTTGGGCATGAAGCGACCGAACATCGGCTTTATCCTCGAGGACAGCGGGGCGCGAAGTTTAGCATCCGGGCTGCCGTGATGACAGAAACACGACAAACACATGACAACGACGGGTGGCACAGCTCTTGCTGCCGCCTTACCAGCCAGACCTGCCGAACAGGATCCGCACCGTGTCCATTCATGTCGCCTTGAACCACGTCACCCACTACCGCTACGACCGCGCCATCAACATCGGCCCCCAGACGGTGCGCCTGCGCCCGGCGCCGCACTGTCGCACGCGCATCCTCTCCTACAGCCTGAAAGTGCTGCCGGCCGAGCACTTCATCAACTGGCAGCAGGACCCGCAGTCCAACCACCAGGCACGCCTGGTGTTCCCGGAAAAGGCCACGGAGCTGCGTGTCGAGGTCGACCTGGTGGCCGAGATGTCGGTCATCAATCCGTTCGACTTCTTCCTCGAGCCGCACGCCGAGACCTGGCCCTTCGACTACGACGACCCCGCGCTGGAGCGCGAACTCGCACCATATCGGGTCACTGCGCCGCTGACGCCCCTGCTTGCGCACTATGTCGATGCCACCCCGCGCGAACCGCTGCCGACGGTGAGCTTCCTGGTCGCGCTGAACCAGCGCATCTACGATGACGTCGACTACCTGATCCGCATGGAGCCGGGCGTGCAGACGCCGGAGGAGACGCTGACCAAGCGCTCCGGCTCCTGCCGCGACTCGGCCTGGCTGATGGTGCAGGTGCTGCGCCACCTGGGCCTGGCGGCGCGCTTCGTGTCCGGCTACCTGATCCAGCTCGCCCCGGACGTGAAATCGCTCGACGGTCCCTCCGGCCCCGAGGCCGACTTCACCGACCTGCACGCCTGGTGCGAGGTCTACCTGCCGGGTGCCGGCTGGGTCGGCCTCGACCCGACCTCCGGCCTGTTCGCCGGCGAAGGCCATCTGCCGCTGGCCTGCAGCCCCGAGCCGTCATCGGCGGCGCCGATCAGCGGCATGATCGACGACTGCGAGTGCGAGTTCTCGCACCACATGAGCGTGACCCGCCTGCGCGAAGCGCCGCGCGTCACCAAGCCCTACACGCCGGAGCAGTGGGCGGCCATCGAGGCGCTGGGCCATGCCATCGACGATGACCTGAAGCGCTTCGACGTGCGCCTGACCATGGGCGGCGAACCCACGTTCGTGGCCGCCGACGACCCCGACGGCGAGGAATGGAACACCGCGGCGCTCGGCCCAACCAAGCGCCTGCGCGCCGCCGAACTGTTCGGCAAGCTGCGCGAGAAGTACGCGCCGCAGGGCCTGACGCACTTCGGCCAGGGCAAGTGGTACCCCGGCGAACAGCTGCCGCGCTGGTCGCTGAACTGCTTCTGGCGCAAGGATGGCGAGCCGATCTGGCGCGACCCGGCGCTGCACGCCGACGAGCGCCAGGGCTACGGCGCCGACGCCGCGATGGCCGCGCGCTTCCTGCACGGCATCGCCGAACGCCTGGGCGTGGACGACGACCACATCTTCCCGACCTACGAGGATGCCCTCTACTACCTGTGGCGCGAACGCCGCCTGCCCGACAACGTCGGCCCCANGTGCTGCCGCTGGCGCGCACGCCGGACGGGCAGCACTGGCAGACCGGCCCCTGGTTCCTGCGCAGCGAGCACTGCTACCTGGTGCCCGGCGACTCGCCGATCGGGTACCGCCTGCCGCTGGACTCGCAGCCGTGGGCACGCGAGGGCGACTACCCCTACATCCATCCGGCCGATCCGCAGCAGACCTTCCCGCCGCTGCCGGCGCACGCCGAGATCCGTCGCCAGATCCTCGGCCGCGTGCTCGGCGTCGATGGCGCCGGCGGCGGCGGCAGCCTGGCCGCCGGCTCCGGTGGCGATGACCGCGCCGCGCTGCGCCAGCCCGACCCGGCGCGCAGGCCGCTGCTCAACGAATCCGCAGGCTGGATCACCCGCACCAGCCTCTGCGCCGAGCCGCGCGAAGGCCGCATGTACATCTTCATGCCGCCGCTGGCCACGCTCGACAGCTATCTGGAGCTGGTCAGCGCCATCGAGGCCACCGCCGAGGCCCTGCAGCACCCGGTCATCCTCGAAGGCTACGAGCCGCCGCGCGATCCGCGCGTGGAGCGCTTCAGCGTCACCCCGGACCCGGGCGTGATCGAGGTCAACATCCACCCGTCAGCAACCTGGGAAGAGCTGGTCGACCGCACCACGCACCTCTACGAGGCCGCGCGCCAGTGCCGCCTGAGCACCGAGAAGTTCATGGTCGACGGCCGCCACACCGGCACCGGCGGCGGCAACCACTTCGTGCTCGGCGGCGCCACCGCCGCCGACTCGCCCTTCCTGCGCCGGCCCGACCTGCTGCGCAGCCTGATCAGCTACTGGCACAACCACCCGTCGCTGTCCTACCTGTTCTCCGGCCTGTTCATCGGCCCGACCTCGCAGGCGCCGCGCGTGGACGAGGCGCGCAACGACACGCTCTACGAACTGGAGACCGCATTCAGCCAGTTCCCGGCACCCGGCACCACCACGCCGCCCTGGCTGATCGACCGCCTGCTGCGCAACCTGCTGGTGGACGTCACCGGCAACACGCACCGCGCCGAGTTCTGCATCGACAAGCTGTATTCGCCGGACGGCCCCACCGGCCGCCTCGGCCTGCTCGAGCTGCGCGCCTTCGAAATGCCGCCGCACGCGCAGATGTCGCTGGCGCAGCAGCTGCTGCTGCGCGGCCTGCTCGCGCGCTTCTGGCAGCAGCCCTACCAGCCGCCGAAGCTGGCGCGCTGGGGCACCGAGCTGCATGACCGCTTCATGCTGCCGCACTTCGTACAGCAGGACTTCTCCGATGTCATCGAGGACATGCGCGAGCACGGCTACGCGCTGGCACCGGAATGGTTCGACGCGCACATGGAGTTCCGCTTCCCCAAGTACGGCGACTACGCCGTCAGGGGCATGGAGGTGGAACTGCGCCACGCGCTCGAACCCTGGCATGTCATGGGCGAGGAAGGCGCCATCGGCGGCACCGTGCGCTATGTCGACTCGTCGGTGGAGCGCGTGCAGGTCAAGGTCAGCGGCATGGCGCCCGACCGCTACCAGCTCACCTGCAACGGTGTGCCGGTGCCGCTGCAGTCCACCGGCCAGGTCGGCGAATTCGTCGCCGGCGTTCGCTTCCGCGCCTGGCAGCCGCCATCCTGCCTGCATCCGACCATCGGCGTGCAGGCACCGCTGGTGTTCGACCTGCTGGACACCTGGTCGGAGCGCTCGCTGGGCGGCTTCCAGCACCATGTCATGCACCCCGGCGGACGCAACTACGACAGCAATCCGATCAACGCCTACGAGGCCGAAGGCCGGCGCCTGTCGCGCTTCTTCCGCATGGGTCACACGCCGGGCCGCATATCGGTGCAAGCACGACCGGTCAATATCGAACACCCCTTCGTGCTAGATTTGCGCCGTTGCTGACCTGACGGGCGGCACCTCCGGGTGCCGTCCGCCACCGCGCCACCCTCCGGATTCCCCATGGCCGATGATCTGCTTGCCAAGCTGCGCCCAGAGCCCGGCCGCTACCACGAGGTATTCGCGGCCGACGGCGAGGTGCATCCGCACTGGCAGGCCTTCTCCGATGCGCTGCGCGAGCTCGGGCCGGCGCAGATGCAGCACCGCGCCGGCCTGGTCGATCGCCAGGTGCGCGAGAACGGTGTCACCTACAACATCTACGGCGACAGCCAGGGTCCGGACCGCGCCTGGCGCGTCGGCGCCGTGCCCAACCTGATTCCGGTCGAGGAGTGGCAGCGCATCGCCTCCGGCGTGGCCCAGCGCGCCCAGCTGCTGGACCGCATCCTGGCCGACCTTTATGGCGAGCAGCAACTGCTGCGCCAGGGACTGATGCCGCAGGAGCTGGTGTTCGGCCACAACAATTTCCTGGCGCCCTGCGTCGGCCTGCAACCGGTCGGCGGCACCTTCCTGCACACCTACGCGGTCGATCTCGCACGCGCCGGCGACGGTCGCTGGTGGGTCATGGCAGACCGCACGCAGGCGCCGTCCGGCGCCGGCTACGCGCTGGAAAACCGCCAGGTGGTGGCGCGCGCCTTCCCGACGCAGTTCCGCCAGCTCGGCGTGCAATCGCTCACCGGCTATTTCCAGACCCTGCTGCAGACCTTGAGGCGGCAGGCGCCGACCAGCGCCGGCGAACCGCCGCTGATCGTGCTGCTGACCCCCGGCCGCTACAACGAGACCTACTTCGAGCACGTCTATCTTGCCCGCCACCTAGGCATCCCGCTGGTCGAAGGCCACGACCTCAGCGTGCGCCAGCCCCATGTCTTCCTGAAGACCCTGAACGGGCTCAAGCGCGTGCACGCCATCCTGCGCCGCCTCGACGACGACTTCTGCGACCCGCTGGAGCTGCGCAGCGATTCCGCGCTGGGCATTCCCGGGCTGCTCGCCGTGGCCCGCGCCGGCAACGTGCTGATCGCCAACGCGCTCGGCACCGGCGTGCTGGAATCGCCGGGCCTGCTCGGCTTCCTGCCCTCGGCCTGCCGGCACCTGCTCGGCGAGACCCTGGAACTGCCCTCGGTGGCGACCTGGTGGTGCGGCGAGCCGCCGGCCATGGAGGAAGCCCTGGAGCGCCTGCAGGAGCTGGTGATCAAGCCGGCGTTCCCGTCGCAGCACTTCGAGCCGGTGTTCGGCCGCAACCTCGACGAGGATGGCCTGGAGAAACTGCGCGAGCGCATACGCCAGCGGCCCTACGCCTACCTGGCGCAGGAACGCATGCAGCTGGCGCAGTCGCCGGTCTGGCACAACGACGAAGGCCGCTTCATCAACCACGCCGTCGGCATGCGCGCCTACGCCGTGGCCGGCGAGCACGGCTACGTGGTGATGCCCGGCGGCCTGGCCCGGGTCGCCGCCAACCCGCACGATGACGTGGTGTCGATGCAGCGTGGCGGCACCAGCAAGGACACCTGGGTCTGCTTCGGCGACCGCCAGCGCCAGAACCTGCCGCGCAGCCGCCACATCGGCGTGCGCGATCTGCGCCGCCACGACCCCTACCTGCCCTCGCGCATGGCCGAGAACATGTTCTGGCTCGGCCGCTACGCCGAGCGCGCCGACAACCAGGCCCGCCTGATCCGCGCCGCGCTCAGCCGCCACCTCGACTCGGACCCGGCGCAGGCGCTGGCGCTCATGCTCTCGCTGCACCACGGGCAGGCCCTGGGCCTGTTCGCCGACCACGGCGAGCTGACGCCGCGGCTGCTCGCCGGCATCCGCAACGATGACGAGCGCCCGGACCTTCGCGGCAACCTGCGGGCGCTGGCCTACGCCGCCGCCGAGGTGCGCAGCCGGCTGTCGCAGGAGAACTGGAGCGCCATCGCCGCGCTCGAGCAGGAAGTGCACGACATCGACGCCGACAGCCTGGAGCCGGTCACCGCGCTCGGCTTTCTCGACCGTCTGCTGATGAGCCTGTCCTCGCTGGCCGGCTTCGCCCATGACGAGATGACCCAGGACCAGAGCTGGCGCTTCCTCATGCTCGGCCGCCTGCTGGAGCGTCTGCAATACCTCTGCGGCCTGCTCGCCACCGCCCTGCAGACACCAGGCATGCACGAGCCCGCCGGCCTCGACTGGCTGCTGGAGATGGCCGACAGCCGCATCACCTACCGCAGCCGCTACCTGTCGCAGGCGCAGCTGATCCCGGTGCTGGACCTGCTCCTGCTCGACCCCGGCAATCCGCACGCGGTCAGCTTCCAACTGCGCCAGATCATGACCATGCTCGACACCCTGGACAGCCGCGACCGCCGGCCGCTGGCGCAGCTGCACGCCCAGCTGGAAACGCTGGACCTGGGCGTGATCGAGAGCGACATGGCGCAGCCCGAGCGCCTCGTCCGCTCGCTGCAGACCCTGGCCCGCCTGCTGGAACAGATCAGCCTGACCGCCTGGCAGCTGGGCGACGGCATCAGCCTGCAGTATTTCGCCCACGTCGAGCGCCAGAGCCAGGCGCTGGCCTCGAGCTGAGAGGACGTCATGGCGCGCTACCGCATCACCCACCACACCCACTACCGCTACAGCCAGGTGGTGTCGCTGTCGCAGCAGCTGCTGCACGTGCAGCCGCGCGCGCTGCCCTGGCAGACACTGGAGGACACCCGGCTCGACATCGACCCGGCGCCCAGCCACCGGCTGCAGCAGCGCGACAGCTTCGGCAACCCGTCAACGCTGCTGGAGCTGAACCTGCCGCACCAGTCGCTGTCCATCACCGCAGAGATGGACATCACGGTGGCGGCACGCCCCTGGCCCGAGGTCGAGGACAGCATGCGCTGGGAAGACGTGGTGACCATCTGCCGCTACCACAGCGGCCGCGCAGTGTCGTCGGACGAGCACCTGGAGGCCATGGTTTTCCGCCAGGAGTCGCCGCATGTGCGCATCAAGCACGAGTTCACCGACTGGTCGGCGACCTGCTTCGCACCCGGCCGGCCGCTGCTGGCCGCCGCCTGCGCGCTGATGGAGAAGATCCACGACGAATTCACTTTCGACAGCAAGGCCACCGAGATCGGCACGCCGCTGCTGGAGGTGCTGAAGGCCCGGCGCGGCGTCTGCCAGGACTTCGCCCACCTGATGATCGCCTGCCTGCGCTCGCGCGGCCTGCCGGCGCGCTACGTCAGCGGCTACCTGCTGACCAGTCCGCCGCCGGGCCAGCCACGCCTGATCGGCGCCGACGCCTCCCACGCCTGGGTCTCGGTGTGGGACCCCAGCCACGGCTGGGTCGACTTCGACCCCACCAATCGCATCATGCCCGGCGACCAGCACATCACCCTGGCCTGGGGTCGCGACTTCAGCGATGTGTCGCCGCTGCGCGGCGTGATCGTCGGCGGCGGCGCCCACGAGCTGGACGTCGCCGTCACCGTGCTGCCGCTGGACTGAGGCTGTCGGTGCATCCGCCCTGAAAAAGGGCCTGTGCGCAGAAAACACGCCGTGAACCCTTCCCTGGGGGCTCGCATGCGCCATCCCTGGCGCATGACGGTTTTCTGCGCACAGGCCCTTTTTCAGGACTCGATCAACGACCAGCTCACAGTCCCGGCGGCAGCGTGAGCTCGTAGGTGATGCCCAGGCCCAGTCCGGTGTAACCGCCATTGAGGCGCTGGCCGCCGCGGTCGCTGGTGAAGTAGAGGTGCCGGCCATCCGGCGAGAAGGCGATGCCGGCAACTTCGGACTCGTCCTGGCCGACAATCTGCAACAGCGGCTTGAGCTGGCCGTCCGGCAGGATGACCACGACCTGCATGTCGCCGCCGTCCTCGGCCACCAGCACATCGCCCTGGTCGGTCACGGTGATGTTGTCGACCCCGGAGAGAATGGGGTTGTCGCTGGTGGCGAAGTCGTAGAGCACCTCGATCATGCCGGCGTCGATGTCGTAGACCCAGATGCGGTCGTCGCCCT
>NZ_PTQZ01000071.1 GCF_002943415.1 Amnimonas aquatica
TTACCGTCATGCTGCCGGTGTCCCTGTTCATCATCATGTTCAGCCTCGGCATGGCGCTGACCATCGCCGACTTCCGGCGCATCGCCGAATTTCCCCGTGGCGTCGCCATCGGCCTGGGCAACCTGCTGCTGATCTCGCCGCTGCTCGCCTTCCTGCTCGCCGTCGCCTTCGACATGCCGCCCGAACTCGCCGTCGGCATGATGCTGCTGGGCGCCTCGCCGGGCGGCACCACCGCCAACATGCTCACCCACCTGGCGCGCGGCGACACCGCCCTGTCGGTGACCATGACCGCCATCAGCAGCCTGGCCGCCGTATTCACCGTGCCGCTGGTGCTCGGGCTGGCGACCGCCTGGTTCATGGCCGGCGAAACCCGCTACGAACTGCAGATGGGCGCCATCGTCGCCAAGATCATGCTCATCACGCTGGTACCGCTGCTGCTGGGCATGCTGGTGCGCGCGAAGGCGGCAGCCTGGTCGGTGCGCAACGAGCCGCGCGCCAAGCGCGTCGCCATGGTGTTCTTCCTGTTCGTGGTGTTCGCCGCGCTCTGGTCCGAACACGAGCACATCTTCGGCAACCTGGAGACCGTGGGTCTGGCCGTGCTCTGCCTCAACCTGCTGGCCATGACGGTGAGCTTCGGCATCTCCCGCCTGGCCGGCCTGAACGGCCCGCAGTCGACCGCCATCAGCATCGAGCTGGGCGTGCACAACACCACGCTGGCCATGGCCGTGGCGGCCATGGTGGCGCCGGCCATGATCATCCCGGCGGCGGTCTACAACGTGTTCATGTTCTTCACCGCCGGCGCCTTCGCGAAGTGGATGCACAGCCGCAACACGTAACCGGCTGTGGTCTGCCGAGGGCGGGGAAGAGGGATTGGAAAACTGTAGCGCAGCGTGTTTTCCAATCCCTCTTCCCCATCAGCCACTCAGCAGATCAGAACAGGCGGTTCAGGCCGTTCAGCGCCGCCACTCGGTAGGCCTCGGCCATGGTGGGGTAGTTGAAGGTGGTGTTGGCGAAGTAGTCGATGGAGTTGCCCGGCAGGTTCATCACCGCCTGGCCGATGTGCACGATCTCCGCCGCATTGTTGCCGAAACAGTGGATGCCGAGGATTTCACGGGTCTCGCGATGAAACAGTATCTTCAGCATGCCCACGGTGTCACCGGAGATCTGCGCGCGCGCCAGGTGACGGAAGAAGGCCTGGCCGACCTCGTAGGGCACACGGGCATCGGTGAGCTGTTTCTCGGTCTTGCCCAGGCAGGAAATCTCGGGAATGGTGTAGATGCCGGTCGGCACGTCGTCGACATGCGGCACGTCGGCGCTGCCGGTGATGTGCGCGGCAGCGCAGCGGCCCTGGTCGTAGGCGGCGGAAGCCAGCGCCGGCGGGCCGATGACATCGCCCACCGCGAACACGTGCGGCACCGCCGTGCGGTACTGGTCGTCGACGGCGATCTGGCCACGGCTGTTGGCCTGCAGGCCGACCGCATCCAGCCCCAGCGTCTCGGTGTTGCCGGCGCGGCCGTTGCACCAGAGGATGGCGTCGCCCTTGATCTTCTTGCCCGACTTCAGGTGCAGCACCACGTGGTCGTCGAAGGTCTCGACGCGCTCGTACTCCTCCTGGTTGCGGATCAGCACGCCGAGGTCGCGCAGATAGTGCGAGAGCGCGTCGGCGATCTCGTCATCCAGATAGGACAGCAGCTGCGGCTGGGTGTTGACGAGGTCGACCTTGTAGCCGAGGCCGACGAAGATCGATGCGTACTCGCAGCCGATCACGCCGGCGCCGTAGATGATCAGCTTCTGTACCGGGTAATCGAGCTGGAGGATCTTGTCGCTGTCGAACACGCGCGGATGCGTGAAGTCGATGTCTTTCGGCTGGTACGGGCGACTGCCGGTGGCGATCACCGCGTGCTCGAAGCCGATGCGCTCGCTGACGCCCTCGCTGGTCAGCACCGACACCGTGTTGCCGTCCTCGAAACGCGCCTCGCCGTAGTAGAGGTCGACATCGTTGCGCTCGAAGAAACGGTGGTGCGTGCCCACCTGCAGCTCGATGACCTTGTGCGCCCGCGCCAGCACCTGCGACAGCGGCACGCTGCGGATCTCGGCGGTGCGCGACAGCAGCGGGTCGCGGCGGAAGCGCATGAGGTTGTAGACGGTCTGGCGCAAGGCCTTGGACGGGATGGTGCCGACGTGGGCGCAGTTGCCGCCGACCTCGCCGAGCTGATCGACCACGGCCACCCGGCGCCCCTCCTTGACCAGTTTCATGGCCGCGCCCTCGCCCGCCGGCCCGGCTCCGATCACCACCACATCGTAACGCGACATCCGCACGCTCCTCAGTTCATGTTGCGCCGCTGTTGCCCGCAGCCGGGGGTCTGGCATAGGGTAAGACTTTCCCACAGCAAAGTCCGGGGCTTTCGACCAAAGATCCGGCCGGGCAGCGCACCGGCACCGCGTCCGCGCGGCGTTATGCGCTACACTTGGCGGCACTGCCGGCGCCAAAAGCATCCGGCATGGCCGACCTGACGATCATCACCATGAGCAACCCAGTGAGCGACGCAATACCCAGCCCGTCCCAGCCCGTGCGCTTCGAGCCGCCCCGCCGTGTCGAAACCGGCGTCAAGCTGCGCGGCGCCGACAAGATGGCCCGCATTCCGGTCAAGATCATCCCCACCGAAGAGCTGCCGCGCAAGCCGGACTGGATCCGCGTGCGCGTGAAGAACCCCGGCGAGGTGCAGCGCATCAAGGGCCTGCTGCGCGAGCAGAAGCTGCACACGGTGTGCGAAGAGGCCGCCTGCCCGAACCTGGCCGAATGCTTCGGCGGCGGCACCGCCACCTTCATGATCATGGGTGACATCTGCACCCGCCGCTGCCCGTTCTGCGACGTCGCCCACGGCCGCCCGAACGCGCTCGACGCCGACGAGCCGCGGCACCTGGCCGAGACCGTGGCCAACCTGAAGCTGAAGTACGTGGTGGTGACCTCGGTCGACCGCGACGACCTCAAGGACGGCGGCGCCCAGCACTTCGTCGACTGCATCACCGAGGTGCGCAAGCTCAACCCGGCCACGAAGATGGAAATCCTCGTGCCCGACTTCCGCGGCCGCATGGACATCGCCCTGCGCCTGATCAGCGAATGCCCGCCGGATGTCTTCAACCACAACATCGAGACCGTGCCGCGCCTGTACAAGGCCATCCGCCCCGGTTCCGACTACCAGCACTCGCTGAACCTGCTCAAGCGCTTCAAGCAGGAGCGGCCGGACATAGCCACCAAGTGCGGCCTCATGGTCGGCATCGGCGAGACCGAGGAAGAGGTCATGTCGCTGCTGGATGACCTGAAGGCGCACGATGTGGACCTGGTCACCATCGGCCAGTACCTGCAGCCGTCGAAGACGCACGCGCCGGTCGACCGCTTCGTGCACCCGGACGAATTCCGGCGCTACGCCGAGCACGGCCAGCGGCTCGGCTTCCGCAACATCGCCAGCGGCCCCATGGTGCGCTCCAGCTATCACGCCGACCTGCAGTTCGCCGGCATCGATGTCTCCGGCCTGGGACAGTCGGCATGCAGCTGAGCGGCGGCATGGCTGGCGCGGGAGCGTGGTGTTGAGCACGGGCGACCTGTTCGGCGCGCTGCTGGTCGAACAACCCGGCGGCGCCCTGCCCGCCACCCGCGTCGACATCGGCTGGCAGGCCTGGCAGTCGGCCCGGCCCATCGAGGGCCGCGCGCGCCAGTGGGCGTTCCTGCTGGCCTGCCTGCGCCACTTCGGCCAGCCCCACTTCCTCGTGCGTGTCGATCAGGAGTACCGGACAGCGACCAGCCTCAGCATCCGCAGTCATGCCGACGGCCTCGAGGTCAGGGTCGTGCAACTGGAAGACGGCCGCGCCGCCGTGCGCCACTGGCTGCTGCGCTGCCTCCTGCGCCGGCACACCGGCGGCACTGTGCTGCGCGGCCGCGAAGTCGAGATCAGCCACCACCCCGAAGGCAGCGCGGTGCCGCGGCCTCAGCTTGGCGGCCAGCCCGCCGACTGGCCGGAAGCGCTCATCGACGGCAGCCGGCAAGCCGGCCTGCCGCTGCGGGTGCGCAGCGGCACCTGAGCACCCGCCTCAGGCCTCCGGCGCCGTCACTCCCTGGTGTGCCAGCGCAGCCTCCACGGCACGCAGGGTATCCCGGATCTCGGCGCGGTCGGCACCACGCAGCGCCTGGCGCGCCAGCGGCAGCGCCTCGTCCGGCCTGCCGCCACGCAGCAGCACATCCGCCAGGTTGTTGAGCAGCAAGGGCTGCTCCGGCTGTACCAGCAGGGCATCGCGCAGCGCCGATTCGGCCGCGTCCAGCCCCTGCAGGCGCTCGCCGACATCCGCCAGTGACAGCCACAGCGCAGTTTCCGACGGCCAGCGCTGGCTGGCACGATGCAGCCCCGGCTGCGCCAGTCCGGGTGCCACCCGTGCCATGGCAAGCAGCTGGCGCGAGACATCGGCCGCCGTCACCGAGGCAGGCCAGTCGCTGTCGACCGGCAGCAGGCGGATGGCCCAGCGATCGGCCCGCGCCCAGGTTCGATCGAACACCGACCAGCTCATGGTCATGCGTGCCGTTTCGCCGGAGCGCAGCACGACCTCGCTGCGCTCCGCGTCCAGCCCGACCACCACGGCGTAGTGCCAGACCGGCAGCCAGGACAGGCCGTTGTTCTGCCGCACGATGACCGGGCTGCCCTCCGCCAGCGCCTGCGCCAGGGCACGCAGCTCCGGCTGCAGCTGCTGCGGAATGAAGCCGCGCAGACGCGCGCGCGCGATCATTTCGGCCGCCAGACTGCCTTCACGACCCGGGGTGTAGAGCGAAGGCGCCAGCTCGTCCGGCGTCACCGGACTGCCGAGATAAGTCGAGACCATGGCCAGCGTGGCCGGCCCGCACTGGAACTCGCGCTGCGGAAAGAAAGGAACCTCTGTCAGCTCCCGCGACAGTGGCGGCCGTTCCCGCAGGTCGAGCGCCTGCGGCGTCATGCAGCCCGCCAGCACGATGACGGAGAGCGCGGCCGCCAGCAGGCGGCCGCGACGGCGAACGTTCACCGGCATCAGCGCACGGAGCGGGTGAACGAGAACACCTTGGTGAGACCGAGGATGTCGGTGACCAGCAGCACCAGGAAGATCAGCGCCACCGCGCCCAGGAAGCCGGCAGCGGCCGGCGCCTCGTCGAGCTTGCCGGCCAGGTCGCGGATCTCGGCGTCCGACAGCGCGGCGACACGCTCGCCGGCCTGCTCCGGACTGACGCCCAGGCGCGTCATCTGCTGGCGCACATCGTCACGCTGGAGCCAGGCGGCGACCTGTTCGCGCTCCTGGGTAGCGCTGGCCAGCGCGACTTCATCGCTCAGGGCGGCTTCGGGGGCCACCGGGGCAGCGGCAGCCACCACGCTCCAGGTGCTGGTGGTCAGCATGAGCACGGCCGCGGTGGCCGAACGCAGGGTCTTGTTCATGTTGTTTCTCCATTCCATTGTCATGGGCGCGCCCGGCCTACCGGGCGGAAGCCGGACGGTTCAGCCGCGACGGTCGGCCACAAAGGGATTGTGACGACGCTCGTGACCGATGGTTGACATGGGACCGTGGCCTGGAACGAAGCGCATGTCATCGTCCAGCGGCCACAGCTCGCGGCGAATGGCATCGATCAGGGTCTGGTGATCGCCGAGCGGAAAGTCCGTGCGGCCGATGGAGCCGGCGAACAGCACATCGCCGACGAAGCTGACGCCGGCCGACTCGGAAATGAACACCACGTGGCCCGGCGTGTGGCCCGGACAGTGCCTGACCTGCAGTGTCTCGGCCCCGATGGCGACCTCGTTGCCCTGGTACAGCCAGCGAGTGGGCTCGAACGGCCGCGAGGGCGGAAAACGGAACATGCCGGCCTGCTCGCCCAGGCGCGAGATCCAGAACAGGTCGTCCGGGTGCGGCCCCTCTATGGGCAGGTGCAGCCGGTCGGCGAGCTCGGCCACGGCGCCGGCGTGATCGATGTGGCCGTGGGTGACCAGCAGCCGGGTCAGGGTCACGCCCTCGGCCTCGACTGCCGCCAGCAGACGGTCGACATCACCGCCGGCATCGATCAGCGCGGCCTCGCGGGTGCTGTCGCACCAGACCAGGCTGCAGTTCTGCTCGAAAGCGGTCACCGGCAGGACACGGAAACGCAGGGCCATGTCAGCGCACCTCTCCGGCATCGCGGGGGACGCCGGGATCGCCGGCCTGATCCGGGACCAGGTCGGCAAGTGTCTCCGGACTGGGCACCGGCGGCCGCAGGGCCGGCTTCAGACGCACGTAGAGCAGCTTGCGCACGCGCGCCACCACAGCGCCATCCTCGCCGACGACCTCGACCGGCAGCTCCGGCCGCACCGCCAGCCCCGAGGCCGCCTCGGCGAGGATGGCGTCGACCTGCGCCTCGGTCAGGCGGAAGGCGGCGCGCACGGTGCCCCGCCCCGGACTGACGAACTCGATGTGCGCGGCCTGGTCCCAGACGATGTAGTCGGGCCCCAGGCGCTGCATGAGCATGAGCATGTAGAACGGGTCGACCATGCTGTAGAGGCTGCCGCCGAAATGCGTGCCGACCGCGTTGCGGTTCCAGGGCCGCATGCGCATGGAGACATCCACCGCCAGGTAGTCCGGGCTGATGTGATCCACGCGCACGCCGGCGCCCATGAAGGGACCGTACAGGTTCAGCCACCACCTGATCAGCTTCGCTCGCATGCTGTACTCCTCGGGTATGATAGCGACCATGTTTTCACGGGGAGCCAATTTACCATGCCGTCATTCGATGTCGTCTCCGAACTCGAAGCCTTCGAAGTCAACCACGCGGTCCAGAACACGACCAAGGAAATCGCCACGCGCTTCGATTTCCGCGGCGCCGACGTGAAGGTCGAGTTCAACGAAAAGAACAAGGAGATCAAGCTCAGCGCCGAGGCCGACTTCCAGGTCGACCAGGCCCGCGCCATGCTCGAGAACCACCTGATCAAGCGCAAGGTCGATCCGCAGGTGCTGGATCCGCAGAAGATCGAGCCCAGCGGCAAGCTGGTGCACCAGGTCATCAAGCTCAAGGATGGCCTCGACTCCGACACCGCCAAGAAGATCGTCAAGCTGCTCAAGGAGAACGGCTACAAGGTGCAGGCCAGCATCCAGGGCGACAAGGTGCGCGTGACCGACAAGAAGCGCGACGCGCTGCAGGATGTCATGGCCTTCCTGCGCCAGCAGCAGCTCGGTCTGCCGCTGCAGTTCAACAACTTCAAGGACTGAGCGCCCGCAGGCGCGTGGCACCGGGCCGGTGCCACCGCCACCCTCAGCGCCGCCGGCGCGCGGGCTGCTTCGATGACTGGCGGAAGTCCAGCGGCGTCTGTCCGCTCCAGCGCTTGAACACGCGCGAGAAATTCGAGCTTTCGCGGAAGCCCAGCTGCCAGGCGATCTCCTTCACCGACAACGCGGTTTCCGCCAGCAGCTGCCGGGCCTGGCGCTGGCGCTCGGCATCGAGGATGCCCTGGAAGGTCTCGCCCTGCTGGCTCAGGCGATTGCGGAAGGTGCGCACGGACAGGCTGAAGGCGTCGGCGACATCGGTCATGCGCGGCAGCGGCCCTTCGTGCCGGCTCAGGTACTGGCGCACGGCGTCGGCGAAGGAACCGCGCGCCATGAGCTGGTCCATGCGCTCGTTGATCACCTGCAGCGCGCGTGCATGCTGCACGGGATCGGCGGAGGCGATGGGCGCATCCAGCAGAGACTGCGGAATGTTCAGGCCGTTG
>NZ_PTQZ01000072.1 GCF_002943415.1 Amnimonas aquatica
CCAGGACCAGCCCCAGGGCCGCCGCCGTGACATGTGCCTGCCAGTTACGCATGGCTTTTCCTCCGCTGACCATTTCCTTTCGAGCCCGCTTCATTGGCTATATGCGGCGATCTTCGCCGACTCAGCCCTCGTTCAGCAAGGCGGCCAGCAACGGCCGCACCAGACCGGCGCGCAGCGGGTCTGCCAGCAGCACAGCCAGGCCATCTCCGGCATCGATGCCGAGACGCGACAGCGTGATGTCATTGTTGTCGACACCCAGTCCCACCGGGCTGGGCAGTTCGGCGAGATCGCCCCCCTCATGCACGCGGACGCCGGGCACCCGCGCCAGCGCCGCCACCACGGCGGCGCGCTGGACAGCGGCCTCGTGCTGCCAGTGCAGGCTCATGGTGGCGCCATAGAACACCGGCACCACCAGCTGGCGGATGTGGATGCGCACTTGCGGCAGCACAGCGGTCAGGGCCTGGCGCACACGACGCTCGCGGGTGCCGGTGCCGTTGCCATCGAGGGCGCTGTCGGCGGACAGGATGTTGAAGGCCACCTGCTGCGGCCAGGTCTCGGTGCTGATGCCACGTCCGTTGAGCAGCTCGCCGGTCTGGCGCGCCAGCTCGCCGACACCGGCGCGGCCGCGCAGCGACACCGGCGCCAGCACGGTGACATCAAGGCGCTGCAGCGGCGACACCGACGCCAGCGCCTGCGCCACCGGCGCCAGGATGCCGGCCAGCGGATCGGCCAGCACCACCAGCGCGCTGTCGGGACCGGCCTCGGCCAGCTTCACCGCCTGCGGATGCGCGCGCAGATGCCCGCTGGCATCCCAGACGCGCACGCCGGCGGCGAGCAGACGCGCGGCAAGATCGTCGGCGACCTCGGCCGGCACCGCCAGGATGGCCTCGTTGAGGTCGTCGAAATCGGCGTCATCGGCCACCTCGACCGCCAGCGGCCTGTCGCGGAAAACACGCGACTCCTCGCCGGAGCGCTCGCTGGCGAACAGGCGCAGGCGGCCGACAAAGGCCCCCTGCTCCTCCAAGGCATCGAAGAAAGCGCGACCGAGTTCCCCGGTGGCGCCGAACAGGCCGACGGACTGCGTAATGGCGCCCATCAGGCGGCCTGGCCGGCGCGCGCCAGCAGGATGCGCAGCATGCGGCGCAGCGGCTCGGCGGCGCCCCACAGCAACTGGTCGCCGATGACGAAGGCCGACAGGTACTGCGGCCCCAGATTGAGCTTGCGCACGCGGCCGACGCCGATCTGCAGTCCGCCGGTGATGCTGGCCGGGGTCAGTTCGCTGACCGTGATCTCGCGGTCGTTCGGCACCCACTTCACCCAGTCGTTGCCGGACTTGATGATGGCCTCGATCTCTTCCAGCGGCAGGTCCTTGTTCAGCTTCAGCGTCAGCGCCAGGCTGTGGCAGCGCATGGCGCCGATGCGCACGCACAGGCCGTCGACCGGAATCACGGCCTCGGTGCCGAGGATCTTGTTGACCTCGGCCTGGCCCTTCCACTCTTCCTTGGACTGGCCGTTGTCGAGCTGCTTGTCGATCCACGGGATCAGGCCGCCCGCCAGCGGCGCGCCGAAGAACTCGCGCGGCACGTCGTTGCGGATGGTCGCCGCCACCTTGCGGTCGATGTCGAGGATGGCCGACGACGGCGTGGCCAGTTCATCTGCCACGGCGGCGTTGATCACGCCCATGCCCTTGAGCAGCTCGCGCATGTGGTTGGCGCCGCCACCGGAAGCGGCCTGGTAGGTCATGGAGCTGACCCACTCGACCAGGCCTTCGCGGAACAGGCCGCCGACGCCCATGAGCAGGATGGAGTTGGTGCAGTTGCCGCCGATGTAGTTCTTCACGCCGCGGTCGAGCGCGCACTCGATCAGGCCGCTGTTGACCGGATCGAGCACGATCACCGCGTCATCTTCCATGCGCAGCGTGGAGGCGGCGTCGATCCAGTAGCCGCTCCAGCCGGCAGCGCGCAGCTTGGGGAAGATCTCGGTGGTGTAGTCGCCACCCTGGCAGCTGATGATGGTGTCCATGGCCTTGAGGGCGTCGAGGCTGTAGGCATCCTGCAGGGTGCCGCCATCCTTGCCGCCGAGCGACGGGGCGATGGCGCCCGGGTTCGAGGTGGTGAAATACACCGGCTCGATCAGGGCAAAATCGTTTTCATCCACCATGCGCTGCATGAGCACCGAACCCACCATGCCGCGCCAGCCGATCAGACCAACCTTCATTTACGCTCTCCAGGGCTTGTGGCCCGTGTTTTCCGGGGCGCCGCACCCCGCCGGACGGCGGGCATCACGACCCGCCGGCGACCGGGGTCGCCAGCGAATGCGCGGCAAGTTTTTGATTCGCCTATATTACAACGGATTCACAGGGCGTTGACCACCGCGTCACCCATGGCCTGCGTGCCCACCTTCGTCGTGCCTTCGCTCCAGATGTCCGGCGTGCGCAGGCCCTGGTCGAGCACGCGGCCGACGGCATCCTCGATGGCCTTGGCGGCAGCTTCCTCGCCGAAGCTGTAGCGCAGCATCATGGCCACCGACAGGATGGTCGCCAGCGGGTTGGCCACGCCCTGCCCCGCGATGTCCGGTGCCGAGCCGTGGCAGGGTTCGTACATGCCCTTCTTGTTCTGGTCCAGCGACGCCGACGGCAGCATGCCGATGGAGCCGGTGAGCATGGCGGCCTCGTCCGAGAGGATGTCGCCGAACAGGTTGCCGGTGACGATCACGTCGAACTGCTTGGGGCGGCGCACCAGCTGCATGGCGGCGTTGTCGACGTACATGTGCGAGACCTCGACCTCCGGGTACTCGACCGCGACCTCGTTGACCACCTGCTTCCACAGCTCGGTGACTTCCAGCACGTTGGCCTTGTCCACCGACAGCAGCTTGCGGTTGCGCTGCATGGCGAGCTGGAAGGCGACGTGGGCGATGCGGCGGATCTCCGATTCGCTGTAGACGTCGGTGTTGTAGCCCTGGCGCTCGCCGTTCTCCAGCGTGCGGATGCCGCGCGGCTGGCCGAAGTAGATGCCGCCGGTCAGTTCACGCACGANTTGGCGAACAGGTTCAGCTCGGCGCGGATCTTCAGCAGGCCGCGCTCGGGGCGGATGGAGCGCTCGATCTGGTCCCACTTCGGGCCGCCGACCGCGCCCAGCAGCACGGCATCGGCCTTGCGCGCGGCATCCAAGGTGACATCCGGCAGCGGCACGCCGTGGGCGTCGATGGCGGCGCCGCCGAGCAGCTCGTGGCTCCAGCCCAGGCCCAGGCCGAACTGTTCGTTGACCTTGCCCAGGACCTTCTCGGCTTCCGCCATGATTTCCGGGCCGATGCCGTCGCCGGCCAGAATCACAATGTGCTTGCTCATGCTTTCCTCGTCAGTGTCTTCATGTCCGGCATGCCGTCACGGCCGCCGTCCGTTTTCAGCGTCGCCCCCACAGCACGATGACATCGGTGCTGAAGGAGCCGTCTTCCTCGATCTCGAAATACTCGCGCACTTCCTCGCCCACCGCGGACTGGAACTGGCGGATGGCCGCGCGGTAGACCTCGGGCGTGCGCATGCGCTCGACCCAGGAGGTGAACTCCAGGCGCAGCCGCTGCATGGCGTGACCCTCGACGCGCAGCCCGGCCTCGGCGCACTGCTGCAGCCACTCGCCGGCGCTGTAGTCGCGCACGTGGCTGTTGTCGCGCAGCACTTCCGCCGTCTGCAGGTAGGTGTCCAGCAGCGGCCGGCCCGGCAAAGCCACATCGACGAAGGCCAGCAGACCGCCGGGCCTGAGCACGCGGCGCACCTCGCGCAGCGCCTGCGCCAGGTCGCTCCAGTGGTGCGCCGAATAGCGGCTGAACACGGCGTCGAAGCTGGCATCGGCGAACGGCAGTCGCTCGGCGGCGCCCTGCTGCGTGGTCACATTGCCCAGGCCGCGCGCGGCCGCCGTGTCGGCGACCACCGCCAGCATGTCCGGCGACAGGTCATAAGCCACCACTTCGCCCGCCAGCGGCGCGACCTGGAAGCTGACATGGCCGGCACCGCAGCCGAGATCGAGCACGCGCGCCGGCGCCAGGCTGGCATCCGTCCGCGCCGACAGCATGGTGCGCAGGCGTTCGAACTCGGCGCCCTGCGCATGCACGGCGCTGGTCAGGTAGGCCGAGGCCTGACTGCCGAACTGTCGCGCCACCACCGCTTCGTGCTTGCCGCTCATCGCCGGCCCGCCTCAGGCGCGGCGCAGCGAATTGAACACCCACGGGCGCGCCGCCTTCGCCTGCGCTTCGAAAGCGCGGATGGCATCGCCGTCCTGCAGGGTCAGGCCGATGTCATCGAGCCCGTTGAGCAGGCAGTGGCGGCGGAAAGCGTCGACCTCGAAGCCGAAGGCCTCGCCACTCGGGGTGATGACCTGCTGCTTTTCCAAATCGACAGTGATCTGGTAGCCCTCGGCGGCCTCGCACTCGCGGAACAGCTGGTCGACCTGGGCCTCGCTCAGGATCACCGGCAACATGCCGTTCTTGAAGCAGTTGTTGAAGAAGATGTCGGCGTAGCTGGGCGCGATCACGGCGCGGAAGCCGTACTCGCCGAGCGCCCACGGCGCGTGCTCGCGCGAGCTGCCGCAGCCGAAGTTCTGGCGCGCGAGCAGGACGCTGGCACCCTGGTAACGCGGCTGGTTGAGCACGAAATCCTTGTTCAGCGGACGCTTCGAGCAGTCCTGGCCCGGATAGCCCTCGTCGAGGTAGCGCCACTCGTCGAACAGGTTGACGCCGAAGCCGGTGCGCTTGATCGACTTCAGGAACTGCTTGGGGATGATCTGGTCGGTGTCGACGTTGGCACGGTCGAGGGGAGCGGCCAAACCCTTCACCACAGTGAACTTCTGCATGATCTTGCTCCTGATTTCTTTGAGCCTGTCGGGCCTGCGTCAGAAATGGCGAACGTCGACGAAATGGCCGGCAATCGCCGCCGCCGCCGCCATCGCCGGGCTGACCAGGTGGGTGCGGCCGCCGTTGCCCTGGCGCCCCTCGAAATTGCGGTTCGAGGTCGAAGCGCAGTGCTCGCCGGAGCCGAGCTTGTCGGCGTTCATGGCCAGGCACATGGAGCAGCCCGGCTCGCGCCACTCGAAACCGGCCTCGATGAACACCTTGTCCAGCCCCTCGGCTTCGGCCTGCTGCTTCACCAGACCCGAACCCGGCACCACCATGGCCTGCTTGATGCTGCCGGCGACCTTGCGGCCCCTGGCCACGGCGGCGGCGGCGCGCAGGTCCTCGATGCGCGAATTCGTGCAGGAACCGATGAACACGCGATCAAGCCGGATGTCGGTGATCTTCTGGCCCGGGTTGAGGCCCATGTACTGGTAGGCGCGCTCGAAGGAGTTGCGCTCCACCGCGTCTTCGGCATCGGCCAGGGTCGGCACGGTGGCGGTGACCGGCACCACCATTTCCGGGCTGGTGCCCCAGCTCACCTGCGGCTCGATGGCGGCGCCGTCGAGCACCACCACGGTGTCGAAGGCCGCGTCGGCGTCGGAGTGCAGCGTCTGCCAGTAGGCCACGGCGGCATCCCACTGTTCGCCGGTGGGCGCGAACGGCTTGCCCTTGAAGTAATCGATGGTCTTGTCGTCGGCGGCGACCATGCCGACGCGGGCGCCGGCCTCGATGGCCATGTTGCACACGGTCATGCGGCCTTCCATGCTCATGTCGCGGAAGACCTGGCCGCCGAACTCGATGGCGTGGCCATTGCCGCCGGCGGTGCCGATCTCGCCGATGATGGCGAGCACGACATCCTTCGGCGTCACGCCGGCGCCGAGCACGCCGTCGACGCGCACGAGCATGTTCTTCGACTTCTTCTGGATCAGGCACTGGGTTGCGAGCACGTGCTCGACCTCGGAGGTGCCGATGCCGTGCGCGAGGCAGGCGAAGGCGCCGTGGGTCGCGGTGTGCGAGTCGCCGCAGACCACGGTCATGCCCGGCAGCGTGAGGCCCTGCTCCGGCCCGACCACATGCACGATGCCCTGGCGCACGTCGTTGATGGTGAACTCGACGACGCCGAAGTCACGGCAGTTGTCATCCAGCGTCTGCACCTGGATGCGCGAGGTCTCGTCGGCAATGGCGGCGACGCCGCCGGCGCGCTCGGCCTTCTCGGTCGGCACGTTGTGGTCCGGCGTGGCGACGTTGGCATCGAGGCGCCAGGGCTGGCGACCAGCGAGCTTGAGGCCCTCGAAGGCCTGCGGCGAGGTGACCTCGTGCAGGAGCTGGCGATCGATGTAGATGAGGCAGGAGCCGTCATCGCGCTGGCTGACGAGATGATCGTCCCACAACTTGTCATAAAGGGTCTTGCCGGCCATGACAGCCACCTCCGCGTCAGATCGGCCCGGCCGGACATCCGCCGGGCACTGCTTTGATGCCGCAAGACTAGTGTGGCTTATGAAATAAATCCAATTTATAGTTTTTATACACAAAATTCCTTGGAGGAATTAATGGATACCGCCCTGCTCCAGGCCTTTCTCGCCGTGGCCCGCCAGGAGTCCTTCTCGCAGGCCGCCGAGCACCTGCACCTGACGCAACCGGCGGTGACCAAGCGCATACAGGCGCTGGAGGAACAGTTCGGCACGCCGCTGTTCGACCGCGTCGGCCGCCGCATCACCCTCACCGAAGCCGGACGCGCCCTGCTGCCGCGCGCCCGCCAGTGGCTGCACGACCTCGATGACATGCGCCGCCTCGCCGGCGATTTCGCCGAGGCCGCCACCGGCCAGCTCACCGGCACCCTGACCGTGGGCACCAGCCACCACATCGGCCTGCACCGCCTGCCGCCGGCGCTGCGCGCGTTCAGCACCATGCACCCGCAGGTGCGGCTGGACATCCGCTTCATCGACTCCGAGCAGGCCTACGAGGCGGTGCTGTCGGGCGAGCTGGAGCTGGGCATCGTCACCCTGCCGCCGGTGCCGGACGACCGCCTGGTGGCGCGGGTGATCTGGCCCGATCCGCTGGCCTTCGTGGTCGCCGCCGGCCACCCGCTGGCCGGGCGCGCGCGGCAGCGCCGGCAGGCGGACGACAGCGCCACCGGCATCGCCGCCGCCGACCTCGCCGGACACCCGGCCATCCTGCCTTCGCCCAACACCTTCACGCGCCAGATCGCCGAGGGCATGTTCCGCAGCGAGGGCCTGCGCCTGCAGGTCAACCTGGAAACCAACTACCTGGAGACCATCAAGATGATGGTCTCGATCGGCCTGGGCTGGAGCGTGCTGCCGGCCAACCTGTGCGATGCCGACGTGGTGGCGGTGCCAGTCAACGGCGTGCGCCTGAGCCGCGACCTGGGCGTGGTGCACCACCCCCGGCGCGTGCTGTCACGCGCGGCGGCGGCGATGCTGGCGCTGCTGGAGGCAGAGGCGGCCGGGGCACGCTAACCCGCCCCGGTCACCTGCCATCCACAGACACGGCGCCCGCACCAGCCCCCGCATAAACCCGCCAGAACGCGACCTGTGCCGCCTCGCAGGCCTGCTGGTGGCGTTCCAGCAGCGCCAGCGAGACCTGCGGGTCCTGCGGGTCCTGGCGCCACTCCTCCAGCGTGAACGGCACCGGCTGGTCGCCCTTGCCCCGCTGCAGACGGGCGCGGCTGGCATCGAACACGCTGCGGGCGTTGTGCAGGCCCAGCCGCCGGCCGATGGCCGGCAGCGACTCGCCCCGGGCGACGGCCTGCATCACGGCGAACTGTTCATCGGTCAGTCGAAGCATGTCATGCCTCCTCTAC
>NZ_PTQZ01000073.1 GCF_002943415.1 Amnimonas aquatica
ATGCGCAACTGTCGCTGCGCCAGCTCGAAGTCACCCCCATGGCCGCCTTCCTGGCCGAGCTGTTGCAGGCAGCAGAAGACCGCCCGGCCACCCCGGGCACGCTGGCCGCCCGCCTCCGGCTCGCCTCGCCGGCGCTGCCGGAAGCCCGGGCCCTCGACATGACACGCAGCGTGCTGCACGATCTCGCCCGCCACGGATTGCCTTTCCTGCGCCCCGGCCGCTGAGTCTCCGCACATGCCCGAACTGCCCGAAGTCGAAACCACCCGGCGCGGCATCACGCCGCATATCCTGGGCCGGCGCATCACCCGCCTGCAGGTGCGCGAACCCCGCCTGCGCTGGCCCGTGCCCGACGACCTGCCGGCGCTGCTGACCGGCAGCCGGGTCATGGCCACCGACCGGCGCGGCAAATACCTGCTGCTGCGCTGCGACCACGGCGCTGGTGATGCGGCAGGCCAGGCCGGCGGCACGCTGATGCTCCACCTGGGCATGTCCGGCAGCCTGCGCGTGTGCACGCCCGACACGCCGCTGAAGACGCACGACCACCTGATCTGGCTCATCGACGGCGACAGCCCGGACAGCATCCGGGAAATGCGCTTCCACGACCCGCGCCGTTTCGGCTGCTGCCTGTGGCTGGACGATGACCCGCTGGCGCACCCGCTGCTGCGCGACCTCGGCCCCGAGCCGCTGGGACCGGACTTCGCCGACGACCATCTGTTCCGGGCCAGCCGCGGCAAGCGTGCGCCGGTGAAAAGCTTCCTCATGGACAGCCATGTCGTGGTCGGCGTCGGCAACATCTACGCCAACGAAGCGCTGTTCCGCACCGGCATCCACCCGCTGCGCGAGGCCGGANGCTGCGCGATTTCGTCAACGGCAACGGCGAGCCCGGCTACTTCCAGCAGACCCTGAGTGCCTACGGCCGTGCCGGTCAGCCCTGCCTGCGCTGCCAGCGCCCGCTGCGCGAGGTGCGCCTGAGCGCCCGCAGCACGGTGTTCTGCACCCACTGCCAGCGCTGAGCGTCACCAGCAGGGCACACGCGCGAGGCCGGCAACGGCAGATTTTTCCACGCAAGACGGGTTAACATCGGGACCAGGCAACGCAGGCCCCGGCGCACGACGGCCTGCCGGCAACCAAGACCCCCCTGCCCGACCGGTGCGCCGGTCGGGCACCAGGAGACGGCATGACCACCCGCGTGATCTACCCCGGGACATTCGATCCCATCACCAACGGCCACAAGGACCTGGTCGAACGCGCCTCGCGCCTGTTCGACGAGGTCATTCTCGCCGTCGCCGCCAGCGAGAAGAAGAAGCCGCTGTTCAGCACCGAGGAGCGCGTCGCGCTGGCGCAGGAAGTCCTCGGCCACCTGCCCAATGTGCGCGTGGTCGGCTTCGACAAGCTGCTCTCGTTCTTCGTCAAGGAAATGGATGCCAACGTGGTGCTGCGCGGCCTGCGCGCCGTCTCCGACTTCGAGTACGAGTTCCAGCTGGCGAACATGAACCGTCAACTGAACAGCGAGTTCGAGACCGTGTTCCTGACCCCGTCCGAACACCTGTCGTTCATCTCCTCCAGCCTGGTGCGCGAAATCGCCATCCTCGGCGGCGATGTCAGCCAGTTCGTCTCGCCCTGCGTGCGCGAGGCCTTCGTGCGCAAGCTCGGCCACGGGCCGCGCCTGGCCTGACCGGAGCCGCGGACATGGCCCTGATGATCACCGACGAGTGCATCAACTGCGATGTCTGCGAACCCGCCTGCCCGAACCTGGCCATCTCCATGGGGCCGGAGATCTACGAGATCAATCCCATGCTGTGCACGGAATGCGTCGGCCACTTCGACGAGCCGCAGTGCGTCATGCTCTGCCCGGTGGACTGCATTCCGGTCAGCCCCGCCCATGTCGAGAGCCGGGAGCAGCTCATGACCCGTTACCAGCAACTCACCGGCCAGGCGCCGGCCGCGGGCGCCGAATGAAGCCGGTGCGCCCGCTGCACGGCCTGCTGCTCGGCCTGCTGCTGCTCCAGGGCTGCGCCAGCGCCCAGACCGGCAGCTTCCCCGGCCAGAAGATCGCGCTCGAAGGCACCGCCTCGTACTACGGCGACAAGTTCCACGGCCGTCGCACCGCCAGCGGCGAACTGCATCACCAGGGCGAAATGACCGCCGCCCACCGCACCCTGCCTTTCGGCACCAAGGTGAAGGTGACCAACCTGAAGAACAAGCGCAGCGTGGTGGTGACCGTGAACGACCGCGGCCCGCACAAGCCCGGCCGCATCATCGACGTGTCCCAGGCCGCCGCCCGCGAACTCGGCTTCATGCGCCAGGGCCTGACCCGGGTCAGGCTCGCCCCCGCCAACTGATCCGCACGCGAAAAAGACGGAGGCCGGGGTCCCGCTCCTGAAAACACGCTGGGAAAGCGCTACAGTTTTCAGGAGCGGGACCCCGGCCTCCGGCCTTCGACAGCAGTCAGATCAGGACAGGAACAGCTTCTTGATCAGGTTGTGCGACGCCTTGTTGAACGGCGGCAGGATGAACCGCACCGAATAAAACTTCGGACGCTCCAGCACGGCCTTCATGTTCGAGTAGGTCTGGAAGCCCTCGTAGGCGTGGTAGCGGCCCATGCCCGAGGCGCCGACACCACCGAACGGCAGGTCGTCGACACCGACATGGGTCACCACGTCGTTGATGCCCACGCCACCGGAGTGGGTGTGGGTCACCACGTAGTCGGCGCGCGCCTCGTCGTGGTCGAAGTAGTACAGCGCCAGCGGGCGCGGACGGGCGTTGACGAAGGCCAGCGCATCCGACAGCGACTCCACTTCGAGGATCGGCAGCACCGGCCCGAAGATCTCGTTCTGCATGATCAGCATGTCCGGCGTGGCGCCGAGCACGATGGTGGGCGGAATCTTGCGGGTGTTCTCGAAGCGCTCGGCCGACGGGTTGATCTCGATCACGCGCGCGCCCTGGGCGCGGGCATCGTCCAGGTAGGACTGGATGCGGGTGTACTGCTTGTCGTTGACGATGCTGGTGAAGTCGGCGTTGGTCAGCAGCGTCGGGTACATCTTGCTGACCTGCGCGGTGTAGGCGATCACGAACTCGTCGGTCTTGCCGCGCGGCACCAGCAGGTAGTCCGGCGCCACGCAGGTCTGGCCGGCGTTCCAGCACTTGCCGAAGGCGATGCGCTCGGCGGCGTCGGTCATGGAATAGGATTCATGCACGATGGCCGGCGACTTGCCGCCCAGCTCCAGCAGCACCGGCGTCAGGTTGTTCGAGGCGGCCTGCATGATGGTGCGGCCGACGTTGGTCGAGCCGGTGAAGGTCAGCTGGTCGAACGGCAGATGGCTGAACGCCTCGGAGACCTCGCCGCGACCGGTGATGACGGCCACGGTGTCTTCGGTGAAAATCTCGGCCAGCATGCGCTTCAGCGTCTCGCCCAGGCGCGGCGTGAAGCTCGAGGTCTTGATCATGACGCGGTTGCCGGCCGACAGGGCGCCGACCAGCGGGCCCAGGGCCAGGAAGACCGGGTAGTTCCACGGCACCACCACGCCGACCACGCCCAGCGGCTGCGGCACGACGCGGGCCTTGGCCGGGGTCGACAGCAGGCCGGAGTGGCGCTTCTGCGGCTTCATCCAGCCGGTCAGGTTCTTGCTGGCGTACTTGATGGCTTCCAGCGAGGTCAGCAGCTCGGCGAGCTTGGTCTCGTCCTTGGAGCGGTGGCCGAAGTCCTGGCTGACCGCGTCAGCGAGATCGTCCTGGTACTTGAGCACGGCTTCGCGCAGGCGCTTGAGGCCGTTGATGCGCTCGTTGGCCGACGGCATGGGACGCAGCGCGTAAGCCGAGCGCTGGGCCTGGAAGATGCGCTGCATGTCGGCGACCTGGGGGTTGTTTGCAGCCAGCTGAGCGATGTGGGCGACCATGATGACCTCGATAGGCAAGGGGGCATCGCTGGCCCGGAAACCGGCGCGCACGATGCTTCTTTTGTGTTGTGCCGATCTTTTAGAGCATTTACTCTAGGCTGTCAATAAAGTACCGGATGACCATGAACACCAAGCTCGCCGCCACGCCCCGCCAGTCCAAGCCGAAGACGCGCGACCGCATCCTCGCGCGCAGCCTGGAGCTGTTCAACGAGCAGGGCGAGCGCCAGATGAGCACCAACCACATCGCGGCCGCGCTGGGCATGAGCCCGGGCAACCTGTACTACCACTTCAAGAACAAGGACGCGATCATCTTCGAGCTGTTCCTCGAATACACCGATCACATGCGCGCCGCCCTGACACTGCCGGAAGACCGCCAGCTCACCCAGGCCGACAAGATCGTGCTGTTCGAGAAGATCATGGGCACGCTGTGGCGCTACCGCTTCCTGCACCGCGACATGACCCACCTGCTCGACAACGCGGAAATGCGCGACAGCTACCGCGCCTTCGCGCGCCAGGCCATGGTCAGCGTCAGCCACCTGTACCGGCTGCAGGTCGAGTCCGGCCTGGTCGAGGCCACGGAAGAAGAGATCATGGCGCTGACCACCACGATCTGGATCACCGCCACCAACTGGGTCACCTTCCTCAGCACCACCGGCTTCTTCGGCTACGCCGAACCGCTCACCGAGGCCATGCTGCGCCAGGGGCTGTACCAGGTCATCTGCCTGGAGGCGCCCTATCTGCGCGGCGAGGCGCGCAGCGGGCTGGAGGCGCTGAAGGCGCGCTACGGCGCGGCCTTGCGCATCGAAGAGGACTGGTAGGCCGGAGGCAGGCTGTCGGCCAGCTTCGCCACGCGCACGCTTTCCGGCGCCATGGCCTGCAGGAACTGCGGGATGCGCCGCTCCAGGTAGTAGATCGGCTCGCGCCACGACGAACCCGCCTCGACGAAACCGACATGGCCGCCGCGCGGCGAGATCTCCAGCTGCACCGTCGCCGACAGCTCGCGCGCCGAGGGGAAGCATTCCGGTGCCAGGAAAGGATCGTCGGCGGCCTGCAGCAGCAGCGTCGGCACCGTGATGTCGCCCAGGCGCTGGCGCGGGCTGCAGCGCGTGTAGTAGTCCTCGCCGTCGCGGAAGCCGTGCAGGCTGGCCACCAGCACATCGTCGAAGGTGCGGAAGGAAGTGAAAGGCCCCTGTGCCAGGCGCTCGCGGATGTGCGCCGCCATTTCCTCGTCGCCCAGCGCCTGCAGGCGGCCCGCCTTGCGTTCCCAGGCCTTGCACAGCTCGGCCAGCAGGTGCTTGCGGTAGACCCGCGAGAAGCCCTGGTCGAGGCGGTCGGCGCAGGCGCCGAGCAGCAGCGGCACCGACACCGCCACCGCCGCGAACAGCCGCTCCGGCGGCTTTTCCAGGGCCAGGTAATTGAGCGAGATGGCGCCCCCCAGCGAGTAGCCGACCAGCGCCAGCGGCACGTCGGTGTAACGCTCGCGAACCAGGCGCATGACATCGGCGAGGTCGTCGTGTGCGCCGGCATGGTAGGCGCGCGGCCGGTCATTGGCCTCGCCGGTGGCTCCGCGGCAGTTCATCGCCACGCTGGCCCAGCCGATGGCGTCAAGCGCGTGCTGCAGGCCGAGCACGTACTGCGACTGGCTGTTGCCGGTCAGACCGTGGACGATGACCACCAGCGGCTGGCGCTTGCCCATCCAGGACTTGGGCAGTCGCCAGTCCAGGTACAGCCAGTCGCCATCGGACAGGGTGACGCGCTCGCGCACGCGCCCGGGCGTGGCGACCTGGCGGAACATGGGCGGATACAGCGTCTGCAGATGCGGATTGTTCAGCCACCAGGCGGGCTGGAACGGACTGCGGCTGATGCCCGGCGTGAACGCATCAGCGGGTGAATGACTCATCGACTACCCTCTCCACGACCCCGGGGGCCGCGCTCAGGCAGGCTCCCCGGCCGGATCTCCGGCCCTGTTCTTCTCGCCCTGCCCGGCACTGTCGGTGTCCGGCGCCTCGGCGGCGTCGGCGACATGGTACAGCAAGGCATGCACCAGACCTGCGCGCGTCTGCCGGTGGAGCACGAGCGCCGGCGGCAGCGTCAGGCTGTCTGGCGCCTGTTCGGTCTCAACATAAACCCAGACACCCGTGTTGAGCCAGCCCTTTTCTGCAAGCAGCGCGAGCACACGGGCGGGGATATCCTGGTGGAAAGGCGGGTCCAGCAGTATCAGACCATAGCCGCCCGGGGGCGCCACGGCCGTGCGCAACCAGCGCTCGCTGTCGGCGGTAAGCACCTGACAGTGCTCGGCGGCCAGCGTGGTCGCGGCATCGCGCAGGCCGGCGGCCTGGCGCGCATCGCGCTCGACCAGGGTCAGGCTGGCCGCGCCGCGCGACAAGGCCTCGAAGCCGAGCGCGCCGCTGCCGGCGAAGAGATCGAGCACATGGCGGCCCGGCACCTCGAACTGCAGCCAGTTGAACAGCGTCTCGCGCACGCGGTCGGGCGTCGGGCGCAGGCCCGGCAGATCAAGGAATCGCAGGCGCCGGCTGCGCCAGCGTCCGCCCACGATGCGCAGCTCGCGCGTGCCGCCGCCCCGGCTCATCGCGCGCCTCCCGGCGGTGGCGGCGGCCCGCGGTGCGGCGTCTTCGGCGGATGCGGCGGCGGCTCAAGCCGGCCCACCGTCACCACCAGCAGACGATCGGGCTGCACATGGCGGCGGAAGGCGGCGCGCACCTGTGCCGGCGTCACCGCGCGCAGCCGCGCGATGTACTGGCCGATGAAATCGTCCGGCAGTCCGTAGAATCCGATCATGCCGAGGAAGTTGGCGACCTGCTCGTTGTTGGCGACGCTGCGCGGGAAGGCCTGCACCAGGCTGTCGATGGCCGCCTGCACATCCTGCGCCGGCGCGCCCTCGGCCACGAAGCGGGCAAGCAGCTTGCGGGTCAGGCGCAGGGCATCCTCGGCCTGGTCGTGGCGGGTGGAGAAGCTGATCTGGAACGGGCCTGCCACGCGCATGGGAATGAAGCGGCTGGTGACGCTGTAGGTCAGGCCGCGGCGTTCGCGCAGCTCGCGGGTCAGCAGCGTGCCGAAGCCGCTGCCGCCGAGCAGCTCGTTGCCGACCAGCAGCGGGAAGTAGTCGGGGTCGCTGCGCGACACGCCGACATCACCCAGCACCACATGCACCTGCTGCGACGGGAATTCGTCGTGCACCCGCAGCGCGCGCTTCAGCGGCGGCGCCGGTGGCAGCGCCGGGGCAGCCTCCCCGCCCGGCAGGCTGCGGCTGATGCGGGCGGCGACCTGCTCCGCGCTGGCGCGGTCGATGTCGCCGACCAGCACCAGCACGGCGTTGCGCGCCACGTAGTAGCGGGCATGAAACGCCTTCAGATCGGCCGGAGTGATGGCGCCGACGCTCTCCGGCACGCCGCGCGGCGGCGTGGCGTAAGGGTGCCGGGCATACAGGCGCTGATAGAAGAGCTGGCCGGCGCGGCCGGCCGGCGACTGCTGGACCTGGCGCTGCGACATGCGCATGGACTCCTGCAGCCGCCCCCAGGCCTCGTCGGCGAACAGCGGCTCGGCGGCCACCTCGGCGAACAGCGCCAGCGCGGGATCACGCTGCGCAGGGTCGCTGAGCACACGCAGCTCCAGCAGCGCCATGTCGCGGAAGGAGTCGGCGCGGAAATCGGCGCCCAGCTGCTCGAAGCCCTCGGCCACCGCCTGCGCGCCACGCTGGCGCGTGCCTTCGGACATCAGCCCGGACACCGCCGACGCCAGGCCCGCGAGCGCGCCGTCGCGGGCCGCGCCGGCATCGAAGAGCAGGCGG
>NZ_PTQZ01000074.1 GCF_002943415.1 Amnimonas aquatica
CTGATCAGCCTGGGCTACGCCTGGCAGCAGCATGCACAGCCGCGCCAGGCGCCGACCTTCACCCCGGAGCTGTGAGGGGCGGTATCGCGCCGAGCGCGTGATGCGGAAGAGCGCCGGCCTCGTGCCGGCGCTTTTTCGTCTGCGCGGCCGGCATCTGCGGTAAGGTAGCCGGTCGCGATGTATCGGAGTCCCGCATGTTCTCGACCCAGCTCGTTCATCTCCTGCTGCTGCCGCCAGGACTGCAGTGCCTGCTCGGCGTGGCGGCGCTGGTGCTGTTCTGGCGCGGCCGGCGACGTCTCGCCACCGGGCTGGCGGTGCTGGCGCTGGCCTCGCTGTACCTGCTGGCCTCCCCGGTCGGTTCGGGCTGGCTGGCGCGCTCGCTGGAGGACCGGGTCATGCCGCTGCGCGATCCCGGCCAGCTGCCGGCGGCCGGCTACCAGGCCATCGTGGTGCTGGGTGGCGGGCGTCTGCCGCAGGCGCCGGAGTACGAAGGCCGCGATGTGGTCAGCGCCGAGATGCTCGTGCGTCTGCGCTATGCCGCGCACGTGCAGCGGCAGTCCGGACTGCCGCTGCTGGTCACCGGCGGTGTCGCCGAGGGCAGCGACCGTGGCAGCCGTCCCGCCGAGGCCGAGCTGATGGCGGAAAGCCTGCGCAATGACTTCGGCGTGCCGGTGCGCTGGCTTGAACCGTTCTCGCGCACCACGCGCGAGAACGCCGAGATGAGCGCGGACATGCTGCATGCCCAGGGCATCACGCATGTCGTGCTGGTCAGTCATGCCTGGCACCTGCGCCGTGCCGCCCGCGTGTTCGAGCGCGCCGGCTTCAGCGTGCTGCCGGCGCCGACCCGTTTCAGCGCCGATGCATCGGCGCTGACCTTCATCGAGCGCTGGACGCCCCAGCACGACAGCCTGGGCATGAGCCGGCGAGCGCTGCACGAGTGGCTGGGCATGGCGCGGGATGCGGTATTCTGAGCATCACAGGTCAGCGCACCGGCCGCCGGCGCGTTGGCCCTGATCGAGGCAGGCAAATCGTCAGGGAGAGGAACATGGCATTCACCACGGTCATCATGGAGAACCCGCAGACGGGCGCGCAGAAGCCGGCGCCGGTCGGCCTGTCGTGGACAGTGCTGTTCTTCGGCTTCCTGCCGCCGCTGTTCCGCGGCGACATCAAGTGGGGGCTGATCATCCTGGCGTTCTGGCTGTTCAGCGCCGGCCTGACCAACATCATCTTCATGTTTTTCTACAACAAGCTGTTCATCAAGGAGCTGCTGGCGGAGGGCTACCAGGCCCTGGTCATCGACGACCGCGAGCGCCAGCGCATCATCAACAACCTGGGGCTGAAACTGCCGGAAGTCGCTGGCGCGCCACGCTGATCGCATCAGCGCCGGACAAGGGCGGAGGGGGCCGGGGCGGAAAACTGTAGCGCTTTCTCAGCGTGTTTTCCGGCCCGGCCCCCTCCGCCCTTTTTCAACCGCGCCGCGACAGCGTCCAGCGCAGCGCATCCTCCAGCGTCGGATGCAGGAAGTTGTAGCGCAGCTGCAGCAGGCGGCTGGGCAGGGCGCGCTGGCTGTCCAGCAGCAGCGCCGACATGTCGCCCATGGTCAGGCGCAGCACCGAGGTCGGTACCCGCAGCAGGGCGGGGCGGCGCAGCAGGCCGGCCAGGGTCTGGGCGAACTCCGCGTTGGTGACCGGACGGGGTCCGGTGAGGTTGAACACGCCGCGCAGCTCGCGGTCGGTGAGCAGGCGCAGGATGACCTGCACCACATCGCTGAGCGATACCCAGGAGACATACTGCTCGCCGCTGCCCACCGGACCGCCGAGGCCGAGGCCGAACAGCGGCAGCAGCCGGCGCAGCAGGCCGCCGCCAGGGCCGATCACCACCCCCGTGCGCAGGATGCAGACACGCGTGCCCTCGGGTGCCGCGGCCAGCGCCGCCTTTTCCCAGTCATCGCAGAGCCGGTGGGTGTAGGCGCCGGTGTCGGCGGCGGCCTCTTCCTCGAGCAGGCGGTTGCCCTGATCACCGTACCAGCCCACGGCCGAGCCCGAGATCAGCACCGACGGCTTGTGGCGGGCGCGGCGCATCCAGTCGCCCAGCGACTCGGTGAGCACGATGCGGCTGGCATGCAGCTCGCGACGGCGCTGGGCCGTCCACGGCCGGTCGGCGATGCCTTCGCCGGCCAGGTTGATGACGGCATCGAAGGCCTCGTCGCGGCCCAGTTCGTCGAGCGAGCGGATCAGTCGCACCCGGCCGCGCGCGACCAGGCTGGCGTGGCGCGCCGCGGCGCGCTCAGGGTGGCGGGTCAGCAGGGTCAGACGGTCGCCCTGGTCCCGGTCATCGGCGCCGGCGAGCACGGGCACCAGCAGGCTGCCGATGAAGCCGGTGCCGCCGGTGATGAGGATGTCCATGCCTGCCTGCCTCGTGTCATGATCGCGTGGGCCTGCAGTCTAGCCGGCCGCCTTTTTCCTTGAACAGCCCCGACGGACGTCTGATCGCGCCCGCTGACGGGCCGCGCCGCAGATCGAGTCCGCCATGCCCCTGCTGACCCATGTCGTGACCGGCTTCCTGGGAGCCGGCAAGACCACCCTCATCACCGCGCTGCTGGCCGCGCGTCCGGCCGGGGAGCGCTGGGCCGTGCTGGTCAACGAGTTCGGCCAGATCGGCATCGACCAGGCTGCCTGGTCCGGCGACGATGTGTTCATCCGCGAGGTGCCCGGCGGCTGCATCTGCTGCGCGCAGAACCTGCCCATGCAGATCGCGCTGGGTCAGATCGCCGCCCGCACCGACTGCCAGCGGCTGATCATCGAGCCCACCGGGCTGGGTCATCCGGCGCAGATACTGGAGACGTTGCGCGAGCCGCACTGGCAGCCGCTGCTGACGGTCGGCGCCACCCTCTGCCTGATCGATGCGCGCCAGCTCGGCGACGAGCGGGTGACCGGCCACGAGACTTTCCGCGCCCAGGTCGAGGTCGCTGATGTGCTGGTGTTCAGCAAGGCCGACCTGCTCGCGGAGGATGACCGGCTGCGTGCGCAGGCGTTCGCTGACGGCTGCCTGCCGCCGAAGGCGCTGGTGGTGTTCGCGGCACCGGCGCAGGTCGATGCCGCCTGGCTGGATGTCGTGCCCCGCGCCGCCGGCCGGCAGCGCCGGTCGCTGCTGCGCCCGCCGGCCGGGCTCGCGGCCACGTCTGCCGGCGGTGGCGAAACTGGGCTGGGCCTGCGCGGGCTGGCGGCGGATGATGCGCCCGCCGTGGCGCCGGCCGATCCGCCCTACCATTATCACGAGCGTGTCGAGTCGCACGGCGCGGCGCACTGGATCGGCGGCTGGATCCTGCCGCCGGACTGGTGCTTCCGCCACGATGACCTGCTCACGCTGCTGCTGTCCTGGCGCGGGCTGGACCGCCTCAAGGGCGTGTTTCACACCGATCGCGGCTGGATCTTCTTCAATGCCACCGCGCAGGACCTTGCCATTCGCGGCAGCGAGTACCGCGCCGACAACCGCGTCGAGCTGATCGCTGCCGAAGCGCCCGACTGGGCGGATTGCGAGCAGGCCTTACTGGCGACCCTGGCGCCAGCCGAGGGCGACCAGCAGCAGGCATGACAGCAGCACCGGCGGCACGCCGAAGCGCTGCCAGGGCGTCAGCCCGGTGGCCGGATGGATCTCGCCGCGCAGCACCGTGCGCTGGAAGCGCGGCGCCTGCGCGACCACGTCGCCGGCATCGTCGATGATCGCGGTGATGCCGTTGTTGGTGCTGCGGATGATGTAGCGCCCGGTCTCGCGGGCGCGCATGCGCACCATCTGGAAGTGCTGGTCGGGGCCGATCGAGTGCCCGAACCAGCCGTCGTTGCTGACCGTGGCGAGGAAGGCGGTCTGTGCCGACAGGCGCTGCACCAGCGACGGGTAGGCGATCTCGTAGCAGATGAACGGCGCCATGGCGCGTCCCTTCACCAGCAGCGGCTGCTGCTGCCTCGGCCCCCAGGTGAAGCTGGACATGGGCAGGTCGAAGAAGGGGATGGTGCCGCGCAGCCAGTCCTCGAAGGGAATGTACTCGCCGATCGGCACCAGCTGCTGCTTGTGGTACAGGCCGAAGCCGTCACCCAGGGCGGCGATGCTGTTGTAGAAGTAGACGGCGGTCTGCTCCTTGTTCCAGGTCGCGAACGGCACGCCGGTGACGAAGGCCGTCTCGTGCTTCAGGGCCTGGTGGTCGAGCTCGGTGAGCACGTCCTTGGCTTCGTGCGCGAACATGGGAATGGCGGCCTCCGGCCAGAGCACGATATCGCGCCCCCACTCCTTCTCGCTGAGGTCGCGGTAGATCTGCACGGTCTTGTCGCGCCACTCCAGCGCCCACTTCGACTCCTGCGGGATATTGCCCTGCACCAGGCTGACGCTGACCGCCTCCTGGCGGTCGATCACGGTCCAGCGCAGCGGCTCCAGCAGGCCGCCGCCTATCCAGATCACTGCCAGCGCGAGGATGGCGCCCCAGGCGCGCTTGCCCTCGCGCCAGATGGCAAACAGCGCCACCGCGGTGATGCCGGCGCCGAGGCTGACGCCGTAGATGCCGGCCAGCGGCGCCCAGCCCGCCAGCGGCGTGTCGATGAAACCGTAGCCCAGCATCAGCCAGGGAAAGCCGGTGAGCACCCAGGAGCGCAGCCACTCGCCCAGCACCAGCAGCGCAGGCAGCGCCAGCCAGCCCAGGCGCTGCAGGCGCAGGCGGGAGAACAGCCAGCCCGCGGGCAGGAAGAACAGGGCCATGGTCAGCGCCACGATGGCGAGCAGGACCAGCGACAGCGGCAGCGAGGTGCCGCCGTAGTCGTGCATGGACACCAGCAGCCAGCTCGCGCCGTGTCCCCACAGGCCGACGCCGAAGGCGTAGCTGATGAGGGCCGCGCGGCGCGGCGCCTGGTCGCGCAGCAGTTCGGAGAACAGGCCCAGCGCCAGCAGCGATACCGGCCACCAGTCCAGCGGCGCCAGTCCCAGCGGCATGAGGGCGCCCAGCGCCAGCGCCAGCCAGGGGGCGGCGGGCGTGCGGCGCAGGGCGTCGAGCAGGGTCAGCAGGCGGTTCATGGCGGCGGGCATCCGTCAGGCGGAAACAGGGGGAGGGTTTGCGGGTCAGGCGGCGCGTCGGCGGCGGCTCACTTTCGGCGCTCGACGCGCAGCAGGCGGATGGTGCGCGAGTCGGCGGCGAGGATGGTGAAGCGCCAGCGCTCCAGCTCAATCTGCTCGCCGGTCTCGGGCAGGCGCTCGAAGGCATTGAGGATGATGCCGGCGATGGTGTCGAAGTCCTCGTCGCTGAAGCGGCTGCCGAAGTAGGCGTTGAAATCGGTGATCGGGGTCAGCGCCTGCACCACCCACTCGTCCGGGCCGGACTCGCGGATCGGCAGGTCTTCGTCGGCGTCGTCTTCGTCGTGCTCGTCGTCGATCTCGCCGACGATCTGCTCGAGCGCGTCCTCCAGCGTGACCAGACCGGCGATGCCGCCGTATTCGTTGACCACCACCGCCATGTGGCTCTTCTTGGCGCGGAACTCGCGGATCAGCTTGTCCAGGTGCGTCGATTCGGGCACGAAGAAGGCCGGGCGCAGGTGCTCGGTCAGCACCAGGTCGTCATCCGGTTCCAGCAGCAGCCTGAGCAGGTCCTTGGCGAACAGGATGCCCAGCACCTCGTCCGGGTTGTCCTCGGCGAGCACAGGGAAGCGCGAGTGCGCGGTCTCGATCAGCTCGGGCAGGATGTCCTTCAGCGACTGGCCGGCGCGGATGGTGAACATCTGCGCGCGCGGCACCATGATGTCGCGCACCTGGCGCTCGGAGACCTGCAGCGTGGATTCAATGATGCGCTGCGCCTCGACATCGAGCAGGCCGCTGGCGACCGCGTCGCGGATGGTCTCCACCAGCTCCTCGCGGGTGGTGATCTCGCCGCTCCATGCCTCGGTCAGCCGGCTGAACCAGGATTTCGGACTGTCGCCCGGTGATCGTCCTTCGCTCATCGCATCTCGTCCTTACTCGTGGCTGCCCGCGGGGCGGGCGGCATCGCTGTCGGCGCCGGCACCGGCGTCCTCGTCGTCATCATACGGGTTGTCCCAGCCCAGTTCAGCCAGGATGGCGATTTCCAGCGGCTCCATGACCGCGGCGTCCGCCGCCTCGATGTGGTCGTGGCCGGTCAGGTGCAGCACGCCGTGCACCACCATGTGCGCCCAGTGCGCCGCCAGCGGCTTGCCCTGTTCGGCGGCCTCGCGCGCCACCACCGGCGCGCAGATCACCAAGTCGCCGAGCGGACGCTGCGGCAGCTCGGCGAGCACTTCCTCGGGCAGTTCGGCGGGGAAGGACAGCACGTTGGTGGACTTGTCCTTGCCGCGGTAGTCGTGGTTGAGCTGCCGGCTCTCGGCCTCGCCGACCACGCGCACCGCCAGTTCGAGCTCGCCGGCGAGCGCCGGGTCGGTGGCCGCCAGCGCGGTCAGCGCGGCGTCGGCCCAGCGCGCAACGTCCTGTTCGCCGGGCACGCCGGCGAGCTCCGCGGAGGCCAGGTCATCGTCGACTTCCAGCCACAGGTCCAGGCTCATGGCGCATCGCCCGTGGCGTTGCCGGCCGTGGTGTCGCGCCGCTCGCGGCGGTCCTGCTGCGCCTGCTGCTCGCGGGCGGCATCGAAGGCCTCGTAAGCATCGACGATGCGCATGACCAGCGGATGACGCACCACGTCGCGGGTGGCGAAGCGGGTGATGTGTATGCCCTCGACCTGGTCGAGGATCTTCAGCGCCTGCGACAGGCCGGACTGGGTGCCGCGCGGCAGGTCGACCTGGGTGATGTCGCCGGTGATCACCGCCTTGGAGCCGTAGCCGAGGCGGGTCAGGAACATCTTCATCTGCTCGGGCGTGGTGTTCTGACCCTCGTCGAGGATGATGAAGGCATGGTTGAGCGTGCGCCCGCGCATGTAGGCCAGCGGCGCGACCTCGATCACCTGGCGCTCGATCAGCTTGGCCACGCGGTCGAAGCCGAGCATTTCGTAGAGCGCGTCGTAGAGCGGGCGCAGGTAGGGATTGATCTTCTCCGACAGGTCGCCGGGCAGGAAGCCGAGCTTCTCGCCGGCCTCCACCGCCGGGCGCACCAGCAGGATGCGGCGGATCAGGTCCTTTTCCAGCTGGTCGACCGCGCAGGCCACGGCGAGATAGGTCTTGCCGGTGCCGGCCGGGCCGACGCCGAAGCTGATGTCGTGGCTGAGGATCTGCTCGACGTAGCGGCGCTGGTTGTGGCCGCGCGGACGGATGGCGCCCTTGCGCGTGATCAGCACCGGGCCGTTGTCGCCGTCCGCGCCAGTGCCGGTCTGCGTGCCGGCGGCGTCCTGGCCGCTGGCGATCTGCAGCACCAGGTGCACGGTCTCCGGTGCCAGCTCGTGCTGGTCCTCGGTCTCGGCGTAGAGGCGCTGCAACACCTGCACTGCGGTGTCCACCGCCTGCGCGCCGCCGACGATCTGCAGGTCGTGCGCGCGCTGGTCTATGCGCACGCCCAGGCGCCGCTCGATCAGCTTGAGATGTTCGTGGAACTGGCCGCAGAGGAGGGAGAGCCGGCGTGGATCATGCGGCTCCAGATGCAGGGCGCGACGGGTCGCGGCAGGCGTGTTCAAGGGCGGTGCGGTCTCGCGATGGAAATTGTCCCGAGCATACCCCAAAGCCGTTCCAGCGTCAGGATCACCGGCCTCTTGCATGGTGACAAATGTCTGT
>NZ_PTQZ01000075.1 GCF_002943415.1 Amnimonas aquatica
CTCCACCTCTTCCGGAAGCCGTGACAGGCTGTCCAGCACGGCGGCGAAGGCGGGCTCCAGGCCCACGTCGTCCTCCAGGATGCAGACCTGCGGTAGGCCCTCGTCCCAGGCCTTCTGCAGGGCGCGGTAATGCGCGAGGTAGCAGCCCAGCTGCGAGCCGCTGAGCAGCTTGCCGTGACGCAGCAGCGCCAGGCGCTCGTCCAGTCGCTCCCGGCCCTGCAGCGGCGGCAGCCCCTGGCGTCCGTCGACGGCGGGAAAGAAGGCGTGGGGCACGCCTTGTCCGTTCAGGGCCTGGCTGAGTGCCGAGGCGCTGGCCGATTCGGGGTTGAGACTGATGATCCAGCAGGGAATGGACATGGTGATCAGGCCTGGCGGTGGCTGCCGTTGAGCTTCAGTTGGGTGAACAGCTGGCGATAGGCCTCGACGATGACGGCCTCGCTGTATTGCCGGGCATAAACGTCGGCGGCCTGTGCGGACAGCAGGTCGCGCAGGCCGGGCTCGGCGAGCAGGCGGTTGATCGCCGCCGCCAGCGGCGCCGGTTCGTCGATGGGCGTGACCAGCCCGGTGACACCATCCTCGATGAGCTCGGCCGGGCCCTGCGAGGCCGTGGCGACGATGGGGCAGCCGTGCGCCCACGACTCCAGCACGATGGAGCCCAGGCCCTCGTGGCGCGACGGGCAGACGAACACGTCGGCGGTGCGCATCAGCGCGGTGACGTCGTTGCGCCAGCCCAGGAAGCGGACGCGGTCATCCAGGCCGAGCTCGTGGCAGAGCGCCTTCAGCGCGGGGCCTTCCGGGCCGGTGCCGGCGAGCCAGAGCATGGTGTCGGGGATGTCGCGCAGGGCGCGCAGCAGGGTGTCGAAGCCCTTGTTCTCGTGCAGGCGACCGGCGGCCAGCAGCAGCGGGCGGTCGGCCGGGGTGTCGAAGCTGCTGCGCGGCAGCGGCTCGACCGGCGACTCGTCGGCGAAGTTGGGGATGTGGAACACCCGCTCGGCCGGCATGCCGCCATCGATCAGGTGCTGGCAGATGCCCTTGCTGATGCCGATCCAGTAGTCGGCCTTGCGGTAGTACTTGAGGTTGTAATAGTGGCCCAGCCGGTTCAGCAGCAGGTAGTCGCCCCTGGGCGTGACCTGGCTGGCACGGCCCATCCAGGTCATGACGATGTCCGGTTGCCAGCGCTTGAGGGCGCTGCGGAAACGCCAGGCGTCGATCACGTCCAGGCGGCCGCCGAAGCGGAAGCCCTCGGTCTCCACGCCGCGCTCGCGCAACGTTGCCAGCCGGTGGGGATGGCTGCGGATGTAGGCCTTCTCGCGGATGCCGTCGGCATGCGCCAGCCCGGCATTGAGGCGGACGAAGAAGTTCTCGGCGCCACCGTGTTCGGCGCCGGCGAGCACCTGGGCCAGGCGCAGCGGCTTGTCGCTCATGTCTGGCGCTCCTCCGGGAGTTGGTCCTTGGTCGGCTGCTCCGCGGTCGCCGGACGGCCGTCATGCATCAGCAGGCCGTGCGTGCCGGGGAACTCGCCACGTTCACGCGCGGCCAGCAGGGTGGCGATGCGCTCGTGCAGGTTGGCGACCTTGCGCGCCGACCGCGCCTGGCGCGAGCGCAGCGTGCGCCAGCCTTCGGGCAGGGCGCTGGCGCTGCCCAGGCCATCGATCGCGACCAGCCGGAGAATCTCGCCGTCGGCGCCGCGCTGGACCAGCAGGTTGTGCACCAGCAGGTCGCGCGAGGGCATGCCGAGGCGGCTCCAGGCGGTGCCGAAGCGCGCCACGGCGGCGCGCAGGTCATCGCTGTAGCCATGGTCCCAGATGACCTGCTTGAGCGTGTGCGAAATGCCCTGATCGGCATCGCGGATCAGCTCCGAGGTCAGTCCGCGCCCCATGTCGGTGTCTTCGAAGCCGAAGCAGCGGCTGACCAGCGTGTAGGCCTCCTCCCCGACGCGACGGTCGATATCGGCCATGACCCGGAACTCCTCCAGGTTGTCATCGAAGCTCGACAGCGGACGCAGGTTCTTGGGAAAGCCCTTCTTGCGGCGCAGGTCCTCGAGCGTGAAGTCCGGGCGCCTGACCTTGACGCAGCGGTCGGCATGGTCCGGGTGCACGAAGCACAGGCGGTTGCCGCCACGGGCGAAGGGGGTCGACTGGCCGAGTTGCAGGGTCATTTCATGCGGCCGTCCGGGTGGATGTCGCGGGCCCAGACGTAGTCGTGGCTGAAGGGCAGGCCGGCGGTCGCCTCGACGATGTACTGGGCGTAGAGGCGGGTGTTCATCTCTTCGTGGAAGAACGCGCGGGCGCGCGACGCCCAGGCCTGGCGCTTGGCGTCGTCGTGGTGGAACTCGCGGATCTTCGCCAGCAGGTCGGCCTCGTCGGTGAAGTAGACCGCGCTTTCCGGCGGCAGCAGCTCGTCGAAGCGCGGGCCGACGTGGGTGAACTGCAGGATGCCGTTGCCCGCCAGCTGCGCCATGCGTGCCGACGAGTACCAGTAGTGTCCTTCCTGGCGGTTCAGGTTCAGGCCCATCTTGCTCAGGCCCAGGGTGCGGTCGTAGTCCCGGCCCCAGACCGGCGGTTCGCCGAAGCTGCCGAAGGTCTTGAAGTTCATTTCGCCGGCCAGCGCTTCCCTGAAGCGGCCGATCATTTCCAGCCGCTTGGTGAAGTTGGTGCTGTTGCTGCAGAACAGCAGGTCGATCGGCAGGTCGGTGCGCAGCGAGTTGTCGAAGTTCTCGATGGAGGCATCGACCGGGTTCGGCATGTGGTAGACGCGGGCGCCATTGCCTTCGAACTGCGCCAGCTCGCGACGTCCGGTGGAGACGAAGACGGCGTCGGTGACGCTGGCGCGCGACTTGATGCGCTCCACGTTGCTGGGCACGAACAGCGGGTCGTTGTTGCAGTGCGCGATCTTCACGCCCGGCCGCAGGCGGCGGATCTCCTGCAGCGTGGCGTTCGAAATGATGTCGCAGTGGCCGGCGATGACCACGTCCGGCTCCATGGCCTCGACCATTTCCAGCAGGCGGCGGTTGGCTTTCCGGTGCCCCAGGTCGCGCAGCCCCAGCGGCGCTTCGAAGGCGGCGATGTCGCGGTCGCTGAAGCATTTGACGTAGTGATCGTTCTTGATCAGGCCGAAGGTCAGTTTCTCGGCCCAGCTGACACGGGTCTGGCCGTAGCGGCGAAGCTGTTGGTAGGCGATGTGCAGGACACGCATGCTGTCGTTTCCGGAGGCAGACGGATAGGTATGTGATGGTCGTGTAATGTAGCATCTGCCCATTGTCGCAAGCACCTGCCTCGTGTCGGGAAGTCAGCGTGTGTCGAGGCATCTCTCGGAGCTGCGGGCGTATTAGTGGGGCTGCCGGACTGTGCCTGCGCCGACGAGCGCCGCGTACACGGACAGGGTCTGCGCGCACATGGTCGAGAGCTGGAAGTCATCGCGTTCGGCCGGGGTGGTGGGGGTTGCCAGCCAGTCCCTGACTCTTGCCAGCAGCAGGTCGTCGCGGCCGGCCGGCACCGCGCCGAACGGGTAGAGCCTGCGCAGGATCTCGCCGGCGCCGCCGGCATCCCAGCCGATCACCGGCTTACCCAGCCGCAGCGGCTCCAGCGTGGTGCGCCCGAAGGCCTCGGGCGTGACCCGCAATGACAGCAGCAGGTCGCAGCGGGTCAGCACCCGGTTCATGTCATTACGATGCCCGGTGAACGTGATCCGGTCCTGCAGGCCCAGCGTTGCCACCTGCTGGCGCAGCTCGGCTTCATAGTCTTCTTTCGCCGCCTCGGCGCCGCCGATGATCAGCCCGTGCACCGCCGGATGCTCCGGTACCAGGTCGTGCAGCAGCTTGAGGAAGGTTTCGTGGCCCTTGATGCGCGACAGGCGGCCGGGAAANGGAACTCCCGGGTGTCCGCGCCCCGGTAGATCAGCCGGATGCGCTCCTCCGGGCACTGCGGATAGTTCTGGCGGACATAGGCCAGCACCGCTTCCGAAATGGCGATGACCGTCTCGCCCCGGGTCATGATGGCGCTGTAGGGGCTGACCGAGTACATGCCGTGCACCGTGGTGACGAAGTGCGGCCGGGTGGCCGGATCCATGCGGCGCAGTGCCAGCCAGGCGATCCAGGCCGGAATGCGCGAGCGGGCATGCACGATGTCCGGCCTGAGCTCGGCGAGCAGGCGCCGGAAGGGCCGGATCCGGAGCAGGCTGGCGAGCGACTTGCGATGCACCGGCATGGTGATGTGCTCGCTGCCCTCGCGCACCAGCTGCTCGACCATCTGGCCGCCGTTGGACACGACGATCGAGCGATGTCCCGCCGCCACCAGCGCGCGCGCGATCTCCAGCGTGCCGCGCTCGACGCCTCCGCTGTGCAGCGCCGGCAGCACCTGCAGCACGGTCAATGGCCTGTTCATGCGGATCTCCTGCGGCGAGCTCAGTGCCCGCGACGTTTCTTCTTTTTCTTCAGCTTGTCGCCATAGGGCGAGACTTCGCCCCTGGGGCGGCTCTTGAAGCGCCGGTGGAACCACATGTACTGCGCCGGCGCGCGCCGGATCAGCAGCTCGAGCTCGTGATTGATGCGCGCGGCGTCGGTGGCGTCGTCGCCGCAGGGGTAGTCCTCCAGCGGCGGCGTGAACAGCAGCGTGTAGGTGCGCTCGTCCGGGTTGCGCATGAAGTGCACCATGACCACCGGCGACCGGTTGATGCGTGCCATGCGCGAGGTCGCGGTCAGCGTCGCCGCCGGGTAGCCGAAGAACGGTGCCATGATGCCCTGCTTGAGGCCGAAGTCCTGGTCCACCGAGGTCCACACGGTCTCGCCGCCTTTCAGTGCCTTGAACAGCGAGCGCATGTCGGCGTGGTCGATCTGGCCGCTGTAGGTGCGGCGGCGGCGAGCGCGCACCATGTAGTCCAGCACCGGGTTGTTCTGCGGCCGGTAGATGACCTGCAGCGGAAAGTACAGCGATGCCACGGCGCCGTTCAGGTCCAGTCCGCTGTAGTGGGCGCCGAGGATGATGACGCCGCGACCGGCCTTCGAGGCCTCGATGACATGCTCGGTGCCGATGGCGTTGACGCGCCCGCGGTACGCGGACATTGGCCGGAACCAGGCGTTGGCGGTCTCGAAAACGCCGATGCCGCCCTGGCGGAAGACATCGCGCACCATGGCCTCGCGCTCGTCGGCGTCGAGCTCAGGGAAGCACAGCCCGATATTGATGCGGGTGTCGCTGACACGCCGGGGCACGAGGCGGTATGCCAGCCAGCCCAGCGTGGCGCCGAGGCGGCGCTGCACGCCCCAGGGCAGCCAGGCCATGAGCATGAAGACCGCGCAGACCAGCCAGGTCAGCCAGTGGCGCGGATGCAGCCATTGCCAACGGAAGCCGTCATCCGCTCGTACGATGCCTGCCATTTCCCGTCCCTTTGTTCGTGGCCGGAAAGTGTATGCGAGGTAGAATCCGCCTCACCAGTCCTTTGACCGTCCCCGGTCCGAACATCAGGAGGCCTCCGTGCCGCGCTGGCTGTACTCCACCATCCTGCGCCTGCTGGCGCCGTTCGTGTTCCTGCGCCTGTGGCTGCGCGGCCGGCAGGCGCCGGCCTATCGCCTGCGCTGGCGCGAGCGCCTGGGCCTGGCGCCGGCAGGGGCGTCGGCGCCGGTTGCCGTGCGGCCGCTCTGGCTGCACGCGGTGTCGGTGGGCGAGACGCTGGCGGCACGCCCGCTGGTCGATGCCCTGCGCCGGCAGTATCCGGCGCTGCCGCTGCTGATCACCACCATGACGCCGACCGGCTCGGAGCGGGTGCGCGCCATCTGGGGCGACGAGGTGCTGCATGTCTATGCGCCCTATGACTTTCCGGGCGCGGTCCGTCGCTTCCTGACGCGCTGGCAGCCGCGCGCGCTGGTGATCATGGAGACCGAGCTGTGGCCGAACATGCTGGCCGAATCGCGCCGGCAGGGGCTGCCGGTGATGCTCGCCAACGCCCGCCTGTCGGAGCGCTCGGCGCGCGGTTACGGTCGCCTGGGCGCGGTCACCCGCGAGCTGACGGGCAATCTCAGCGTGGTCGCCGCGCAGGACGAGCCCACCGCCGCGCGCTTCCGTGGCCTGGGCGTGGCGCTGGAGCGCGTGGTCCGCACCGGCAGCCTGAAGTTCGATATCGAGGTGCCGGACGCCGTGCTGGAGCAGGCCGCGCGCTGGCGCGTGGCGTGGGCGCTGCATGCGCGCCCGGTCTGGGTCGCGGCCAGCACGCATGGCGGCGAGGACGAGCAGGTGCTGGCGGCGCACCGCGCCCTGCTGGCGGACCATCCCGATGCCCTGCTGATCCTGGTGCCGCGTCATCCCGAGCGTTTCGATGATGTCGCGCGCCAGGTCGTCGCGGGCGGCTTCGCGCTGGTGCGCCGCAGCGACGGCGGTCCTGTGGCCGCGGACACGCAGGTGCTGCTCGGCGACAGCATGGGCGAGCTGCTGTGCTGGCTGGCGCTGGCGCGGGTGGCCTTCGTCGGCGGTTCGCTGGTGCCCACCGGCGGCCACAATGTGCTGGAGCCGCTGGCATTGGGCGTGCCGACCCTCACCGGTCCGCACTTCTTCAATTTCGAGGCCATCAACCAGGAGCTGCTGGACGCCGGTGCCCTCGCGGTGGTGGACGATGCCGCCGCGCTGGCGCGCGCGCTGGCGGCGCTGCTCGATGATCCCGCGCTGGCGCAGGCGCGCCGCGAGGCCGGGCTGCGCATGCTGGCGGCCAATCGTGGCGCGGTGGCGCGCCAGCTCGATTTGCTGCGCCCCTGGCTGGGCTCCGTGCCGGAGCGGCAGGGATGAACTTGCTGCTGCTGGAGCCGGCGGACTTCGAGGCGCCGGGGCGGGTGAGCCTGCAAGGCCGGCGCGCCGATCACGTGCGCCAGGTGCACCGTGCGGTGGCCGGCGACCGCCTGCGTGTCGGCCTGATCGGTGGCGGCATGGGCGAGGCGCTGGTGGCCGAGGTGTCGCCAGCGCAGGTGGTGCTCGACGTCGCCACCGCTGACCTGGCGACACCGCCGCCGGCGAAGCAGCCGGTCATCCTGCTGCTGGCGCTGCCGCGCCCCAAGATGCTCAAGCGCATCCTGCAGATGGTGACCACGCTGGGGGTGGAGGAGCTGGTGCTGCTGAACAGCTACCGGGTCGAGAAGAGCTTCTGGGACAGCCCCTGGCTGGCGCCCGAGGCCGTGCGCGAACAGCTGGTGCTGGGGCTGGAGCAGGCGCGCGACACCGTGCTGCCGCGGGTGACGCTGGCGCCGCGTTTCAAGCCCTTCGTGGAGGATGTGCTGCCGGGGCTGATGGCAGGCCGGCGCGGACTGCTGGCTCATCCCGGCACCGGAACCGCCTGTCCGGCCGATGTGCGCGGGCCGCTGCTGCTGGCCATCGGGCCCGAGGGCGGCTTCATTCCCTACGAGGTCGAGCGTCTGCGCGAAGCCGGTCTCGAGGCCTGCGACCTGGGCAGCCGCATCCTGCGTGTGGAGACGGCGGTGGCGGTGACGCTGGGCCGGCTGCTGCCGCCGCAGGTGGGCGCATGAGGGTTTGTTGCCGTGGCGGAGGGACATGATGCGTGTGATGCCTCTGGATATTCACGGGCCATTGCTGCTGACGCCGGAGCGCTTCAGCGATGCGCGCGGCTGTTTCAGCGAGATCTGGCACGCCGGGCGCTTCGCTGCCGCCGTGGGCTATCCGG
>NZ_PTQZ01000076.1 GCF_002943415.1 Amnimonas aquatica
ACCGCATCCGCGCCCGGCTGGCGGAGTTCCGTTCGCCGGTGTTCACCGTGGCGCTGGCCGATATCCGTAGTCAGCTCGACGGCCTGGACCTGTCCGGATTCCTCGCCAGCCAGACGGCGGATCGCTGGCTGCAGTACCCGCGCTACCTGAAGGCGCTGGAACTGCGTCTGGACAAGCTCGGCAACAACATCCTGCGCGATGACAAGGCCAGTGCCGAAGTGCAGCGGCACTGGCAGCGCTGGCAGCGCCACGTGCAGCAGGTCATGGCCAGGGGAGGGGATCCCGGGTCGTGCGACGAGTATCGCTGGCTGCTGGAGGAGTACCGCATTTCGCTCTTCTCGCAGCCCCTGAAAACCGCCGTGCCGGTATCGGCGGAACGCCTGGATCGCCTCTGGTCGCAATTGACTGACTGAGGTAATGCCCAATGCGGCGTGTTGTCATCAGCGGGACCGGCTTTCATGCGCCGGCGCCGCGCATCAGCAATGAGGAGCTGGTCGCGGCATTCAACGCCTATGTGCGTCGCCACAACGCCGAGCATGCCGGCGAGATCGAGGCCGGCACGCGCCAGCCGCTGGCCGAGTCCAGCGCCGAATTCATCGAGAAGGCCTCGGGCATCCGCTGCCGCCATGTCGTCGACAAGGCCGGCCTGCTGGACCCGGAGCGCCTGGTGCCGAGCATCGCCGAGCGTGGCGATGACCAGATCTGCGTGCAGGCCGAGCTGGCGGTGGCCGCCGCGCGCGGGGCGCTGGCGAAGGCCGGCCGCGAGGCCGCCGACATCGATGCCGTGATCGTGGCGGCCACCGGCCTGCAGCGCGCCTATCCGGCGGTGGCCGTCGAGGTGCAGCAGGCGCTGGGCGCTCGCGGCTATGCCTACGACATGAACGTGGCCTGCTCGTCGGCGACCTTCGCCCTGCGTTCGGCAGTGGATGCCGTCGCCTGCGGCTCGGCCCGGCGTGCGCTGGTGATCTGTCCCGAGGTGTGCTCGGGCTGGCTGGACTGGCGCGATCGCGACTGTCACTTCATCTTCGGCGATGCCGCCGTGGCGATGGTCGTCGAGGCGGCCGACGACGCCGTGTCGGCAGTTCGTTTCGAGGTGCTGGGCTCGCGCCTGCAGACGCAGTTCTCCAACAACATCCGCAACAACTTCGGCTTCCTCAACCGCTGCGAGGATGGCGACCCGCTGGCGCGCGACAAGCTCTTCTACCAGCAGGGCCGCAAGGTGTTCAAGGAGGTCTGCCCCATGGTGGCCGAGCAGATCCTCGACCACATCGGCGAGCACGGCCTGACACCTGCCGACCTGAGCCGGCTGTGGCTGCATCAGGCCAACATCAACATGAACGACCTGGTGACGAAGCGCGTGCTGGGGCCGGACTTCAGGCGCGAGCAGGCGCCCATGGTGCTGGACGAGTACGCCAACACCGCCGCCGCCGGCTCGGTGATCGCTTTCCATTTCCATTCCGACGATCTGCTGACCGGCGACACCGGAGTGATCTGCTCGTTCGGCGCCGGCTACTCGATCGGCAGCGTGATCGTGCGCAAGCTCTGACGATCGGCGCGCGCGCATGACTTGGTCGGGGCCGCAGCGTGGTTTACACTGACCCGTCATATTCATGTGTGTATCAGCGGCCCGATGAACCGCCGCCAGTCGTCCCGTGCAACGGGCACCGGCGGCACGCGGGCCGCAGTCAGTCGATCAGAGGTCTACATGCAGCGTGTTGTCATCAGCGGCACCGGGCTCTTCACGCCCGAGCAAAGCATCAGCAACGATGAACTGGTGGTGGCGTTCAACGCCTACGTGCAGCGCTACAACGCTGCCAACGCCGAGGCCATCGCTGCGGGAACCCTGCAGCCGCTGTCCGATTCCAGCTCCGAGTTCATCGAGAAGGCCTCGGGTATCAAGTCGCGCTACGTGATCGACAAGACCGGCGTGCTCGATCCCGCCCGCATGGCACCCCACATCGCTGAACGCCCCGACGACCAGATCGGCATACAGGCCGAGATCGGCGCCATTGCCGCGCGCCGGGCGCTGACCAGCGCCGGCAAGACCCCGGCCGATGTCGACGCGGTGATCGTGGCCTGCTCCAACATGCAGCGCGCCTACCCGGCGGTGGCCATCGAAGTGCAGCAGGCGCTGGGTGCCGGCGGCTACGCCTACGACATGAACGTGGCCTGTTCCTCGGCCACCTTCGGCCTGCAGGCCGCGGTCGACGCGGTGCGCTCCGGATCGGCCCGCTGCGTGCTGGTGGTGAGCCCGGAAATCACCTCGGCGCACCTGGAGTGGCGTGACCGCGACTGCCACTTCATTTTCGGTGACGTGGCCACGGCCATCGTCGTCGAGGCCGCCGACACCTGCACCGCGGCGTCGCCCTTCGAGGTGCTGGGCACGCGTCTGCAGACGCAGTTCTCCAACGCCATCCGCAACAACTTCGGCTTCCTCAACCGTTGCGACGAGTCCGGTGTCGGCAGCCGCGACAAGCTGTTCCGCCAGGAAGGCCGCAAGGTGTTCAAGGAAGTCTGCCCCATGGTGGCCGAGCAGATCGTCAGCCACGCCGGCGACACCGGCATCGAGGTCGCGGCGCTCAAGCGCCTGTGGCTGCACCAGGCCAACATCAACATGAACGAGCTGATCGCCAAGCGCGTGCTCGGCCGCGAGTTCAGCCGCACCGAGGCGCCGGTGATCCTCGACGAGTACGCCAACACCAGTTCGGCGGGCTCGATCATCGCCTTCCACAAGTACCAGGATGACTTCGTCGCCGGCGATGTCGGGGTGATCTGCTCGTTCGGTGCCGGTTACTCGATCGGCAGCGTGATCGTCCGTCGCTGCTGACCACCGGGAGATGGCCATGAGCATGTCTTTTGCTGTGCGTGCCCGCCTGCTGCCGCTGGCAACCTTGCTGGCGCTGGCTGGCCCCGCCGTGGCGGCGGATCCTGCTGATCCCTGGGAGGGCTTAAACCGGGGTGTGTTCGTGTTCAACGAGCAGCTCGACAACTATGTCGCCAAGCCCGCCGCCAAGGTCTACCAGAAGGTGGTGCCGCGACCGGTGGACAACGCGGTCTCGCGCTTCTTCAACAACCTGACCTCGCCGCTGACGCTGGTCAACCAGCTGCTGCAGGGCAAGCCGGCCGATGCCGCCGCCACCACCTCGCGCCTGATCTTCAACAGCACGCTGGGTCTGGGCGGTCTGTTCGACATCGCCGAGAAAATGGGCGTGCCGCGCAAGAAGGAAGACTTCGGCCAGACCCTGGCGGTGTGGGGCGTGGGCGCGGGTCCCTACGTCATGCTGCCGGTGCTGGGTCCGAGCACGGTGCGCGACTTCTTCGGCCGTGCCGCCGACGGTCTCGCCGATCCGCGCGCGCACATGAACGCCGAGGCCGCCTATGGCCTGGCCGCGCTCGATCTGCTCGACACGCGCGCCGACCTGCTCAGCGCCGAAAAGGTGATCGAGGGTGATCGCTACACCTTCATCCGCGAGTTCTACCTGCAGCAGCGCGCCTTCGCCATCGCCGATGGCAAGATCGAAAAGGACGAATTCCTCGACGAGGATTTCGACGACGAAGACGAGCCGGGAAGCGCCGCGGAATGAACGCCGCCACACCAGGTCCCATCCTGGTGATCGATGCCGAGCAGTCCGTTGCCCGGCGACTGAACGACTGGCTCAGGGCCGACGGTTTCGAGGTCGTGGTGGCCGATGGCGCCGACAGCGGCTTCGCCGTGGCCCGCGACATCCGGCCCGCGCTGGTGCTGGGCGAGCTCGGGCTGACGCTGGCGAGCGGTTCCCAGCTGCTGCGTTCGCTGCTGCACGAGCTGCCTGACACTTCGGTGATCGTGGTCACCGAGACCGCCTCGCTGGACGAGGCGGTGACCGCGTTGCAGGAAGGGGCCAGCGACTTCCTGATCAAGTCCCTGCTCAACGAGGATATCCTGCGGGTGTCGGTGCAGCGTGCCATGGAGCGCCGCAACCTGCGCCTGGAGAACCGCCACTACCGGGAAATGCTGGAGCAGACCAACGAGCGCCTGCAGCACAGCCTGCAGCTGCTCGAGCACGACCAGCGCGCCGGCCGCCAGGTGCAGAACCGCCTGCTGCCGCCGACGCCGCACGAGTCCAACGGCCTGACCCTATGCCATTTCACGCTGCCGTCGCTGTACCTGTCCGGCGATTTCGTCGACTACTTCAGCCTCGGTCCGGGCCGCACCGCGTTCTATCTGGCCGATGTCTCCGGGCACGGCGCCTCCAGCGCCTTCGTCACGGTGTTCCTGAAGGCGCTGACCAACCGTATCCGCCGCCAGTTCGAGAAGCGCACCAAGGTGTCCACGCTGTCGCCCGGACGCATGCTGCAGACCATGAACGACGAGTTGCGCGAGCTCGGAACCGGCAAGCACCTGGCGGTTTTCTTCGGAGTCATCGACACCAATGCCGACGTGCTCAATTACGCCATCGCCGCGCATTATCCGCCGCCCATGCTCTACCAGGACGGTGAAGTGACCCAGCTGCCGGGGCAGGGGCTGCCGCTGGGCCTGTTTCCCGAGGCGCGTTTCGACGAGCACCAGGTGAGCCTGTCGCGACGGTTTTCGCTTCTGGCGCTGTCCGATGGTATCCTAGAGGTCCTGCCCGCCGGGGAGCTGGCTGCCAAGGAAGCCGTGCTCCGCGCCGAAGCCGCTGCCGCCGGCGGTGAGCTCGACGTGCTGGTCGAGCGCCTCGGCCTGCAGGAGGTGCGTGACGTCCCGGACGATATTGCGCTGTTGATGATCAAGCGTGACGAGTGACAATGGATCCCTGCAAGATGCAATATGCCGTTCATGACGGCACCTATGTATTGAAGCTGCTGGGTGATGTGCGTGTCCCGGTATGCACCTCGCTGGAGTCTTTCGTCGAGGACCGCCTGCTCTCCGACGAGAGCCTGCGCGCCGTGCTCATCGACCTGACCGAGACCGACGCCATCGACTCCACCGCGCTGGGCCTGCTGGCCCGCATCGCCGTGGCCCTGCAGTCGCGCAGGATGAGCCGTCCGGTCATTCTCTGCATCAGCCCCGACATCGAGCGCATCCTGGTCAGCATGGGCTTCGACAAGGTCTTCCGCATTCTACACGACACCACGACGCTGGGTGACGAGTTCGACGACCTGCCGCGTGACGACCTCAGCGAGGAGGCCGTCACGCGCCGCGTGATCGATGCCCATCGCACGCTCATGGGCCTCAACGACAGCAACCAGCAGTCTTTCCGCAGCTTGGTCGAGGCGCTGGAGAGCCAGCGCCGGCAGCGTCACTGAGCACGCCGGTCATCGCGACCGGCGTCAGTGTCCGCACACTGCCTTGGCCGGCTCAGGCCAGTCGCGGCAGCAACAGTCCTTCCAGCTTGTCCAGATCCGCCGCGAACAGGCGTATGCCTTCGGCCAGCTTTTCGGTGGCCATGGCGTCCTGATTGAGCTGCCAGCGGAAAGCTGCCTCGGTGAGGGCGGGCAGGGCGGCGGCGGGCGTGATGCGCGTGGCATCCAGCACCGGCGTCAGGGGGGCGCTTTCGCCGGCGAGCGCATCGAGCAGGGCGGGGCCGATGGTGAGCTTGTCGCAGCCGGCCAGGGCCCGGATCTCGCCGGTGTTGCGGAAGCTGGCGCCCATGACCACGGTGCGGTGGCCGACGGCCTTGTAGTATTCGTAAATGCTGCGCACGGAGACCACGCCCGGATCGGTCTCCGGCGTGTAGTCCTGTCCCGTCTTCGCCTTGTACCAGTCGAGGATGCGTCCGACGAAGGGCGAGATCAGCGTGGCGTCGGCCTCGGCGGCGGCTTGCGCCTGCGCGAAGCTGAACAGCAGCGTCAGGTTGCAGGCGATGCCCTCCTGCTCCAGCACGCGCGCGGCCTGGATGCCTTCCCAGGTGCTGGCGATCTTCACCAGCACGCGCTCGCGCGGCACCCCGGCATCACGGTAGCGGGCGATCAGGCGGCGGGCCTGCGCCAGCGTGCCGGCGATGTCGAAGGACAGGCGGGCATCGACCTCGGTGGAGACCAGGCCGGGAATGTGCTTGAGGATCTCGACACCGAAGCCCACCGACACCGCCTCGATCGCCGCCGTCAGCCGCTGCGACGGCGGCAGGGCGCGGGCGGCGTCGATGCCGCGCGTCAGGATGTCGGCATAGGCCGGGTCGCTGGCGGCCTTGAGGATCAGCGAGGGATTGGTGGTGGCGTCTTCCGGCCGCAGGCGGCGGATGCTGTCGATGTCACCGGTGTCGGCGACCACCACTGTGCAGGCGCGCAGTTGGTCCAGCGGGTTGCTCATAGATCGATTCCAGCGGCCGCGGCGGCGGCTTTCAGTACGTTGATTCCGGCTCCGGGCAAGTGTGCCTGCGTGCTCAGTACTTGGCGATAGCGGCGGCCGCCCGGCACGCCCTGGAGCAGGCCCAGGATGTGGCGGGTGATCTGGTTCAGCGGGCAGCCCGCCGCCAGCTCGCGCTCCACGAAGGGCAGGTAGGCACGCAGGATATCCGCGCGCGATGGCAGTTCGCTGACACCCCACAGGCGCTGCGCTTCCACCAGCAGATAAGGGTTCTGGTAGGCCTCGCGGCCGATCATGACGCCGTCCGTGTGCTGCCAGTGGCTGATGATTTCATCCACCGTTTTCACGCCGCCGTTGAGCTCGATGGTCAGCTGCGGGCGTTCCTGCTTGAGCCGGTAGACATCGGTGTAGCGCAGCGGCGGCACCTCGCGATTTTCCTTCGGCGACAGGCCGGCGAGGATGGCGATGCGCGCGTGCACGATGAAGTGCGTGCAGCCGCGAGCCGCCACCTTGTCGACGAAGTCGAGCATGTCCTCGTAGCGCTCCAGGCCGTCGATGCCGATGCGGTGCTTGACCGTGACCGGTATCTTCACCGCCGCCTGCATGGCCGCCACGACCTCGGAGACATGATCCGGCTCGGCCATCAGGCAGGCGCCGATGCGGCCCTGCTGCACGCGGTCGGACGGGCAGCCGACATTGAGGTTGATCTCGTCGTAGCCCCAGTCCTCGCCGAGCTTCGCGCAGTGCACGAGATCGGCGCGGTCACTGCCGCCGAGCTGCAGCGCGATGGGATGCTCCTCGGTCTCGAAACGCAGGTGGCGCGGCACGTCGCCGTGCACCAGCGCCTGGGTGGTGACCATCTCGGTGTAGAGGCGGGCGTGCGGGTGGCACAGGCGCAGGAAATTGCGCGCGTGTCGCGTGGTCCAGTCCATCATGGGGGCCACGGACAGCGCCTTGGGCGCGGGGATAGATGGGGTGGGCTGCTGTTCTGACATGGATATTCGGGCCGGATCGTGGCGGTGATTGTCGCATGGAACGCGCGGGGACGTGAGCCGGCAGGCGCTTAGCGCAGCCCCAGTCGTCGTGCCAGCCGGTGCAGGTTGCCGCGGTCCGTGCCCAGTGCCCGGGCGGCGGCGGCCCAGTTGCCGGCATGTTCGGCCAGCGTGGCTTCGATATAGTCGCGCTGGAAGGCATCGCAGGCCTGTCGCAGTGGCAGGCTGCTTGCTTCTGGCAATGGCCGGGATTGGGTGTGCGGTGCTGACGGCAGGCGTTGCGGCAGGTCGAACAGGTCGGCCGTGATGTCTGCGATGTGCTTGTCGCTGCGGCCTGCGGATGCCCTCAGGGCGGCCCGGCTGATCAGGTGTTCCAGTTCCCGGATATTGCCGG
>NZ_PTQZ01000077.1 GCF_002943415.1 Amnimonas aquatica
GGTCGGCGGCGGACGCCTGAGCAACCAGCTCTGCGACCACTGCCAGCCGGGAGATGTGCTGGAAATCGGCCAGGCCTTCGGCGAGCTGGCGCTACCGGCCACCGGAGAGCCGCTGCTGTTCCTCGCCGCCGGCAGCGGCATCACCCCGCTCATGAGTCTGACCCGGGCACTGGCCGCCGACGGCATGCCGGTGCCGCTGACCCTGATCTACTGGGCCGGCACCCGTGCCGAACTCTGCTTCGCCCGCGAGCTGCAGGCGCTGGCCGCGCGCGNACGCCCCCCGCGCCGCTGGCGACGGATGATGCCGCCGTCCGCGACGTGCGCGTGACCCTGCAGGCCAGCGGCCGCACGCTCACCGTGTCCACCGGCGACTCCCTGCTGGAGGCGCTGGAAGCACAGGGCCTGCGTCCGGCCCATGGCTGCCGCATGGGCATCTGCAACAGCTGCGCCTGCGCCAAGCTCGACGGCGTCAGCCAGGACCTGCACAGCGGCGAACAGAATGCCGACCCCGTTTCCGCCCTGCGCCTGTGCGTCAGCCGCGCACGCGGCGACATCACGCTCGATCTCTGATGCCCGTCACTCCCGGAGCCGACCGCATGACCTCTTCGACCCGTACCCGAACGCCCCCGCCCGCCCGCTCCCGCAGCCGCGCGCTCACCGCCGGCGAGCTCGCGGCCTTCGGCGCCGAGCTGGATGCCCTGCGCGCCCGCACCGTGGCCGATCTCGGCAAGCGTGATGCCGACTACATCCGCAACGTCGTCAAGGCCGTGCGCTACATCGAGGCCGCAGGCCGCGCGCTGCTGTTCATCGGCGCCGTCAGCCTGGCCTTCCGGCCGGGGCTCATGCTGCCGCTGTGCGGCATCGGCACGCTGCTGCTGGGCATCGCCAAGATCCTCGAGAACATGGAGCTGGGCCACAACGTCATGCACGGCCAGTACGACTGGATGAACGATCCGGCGCTGAACGGCCGCACCTACGAGTGGGACATCGTCGGCACCAGCGACAACTGGCGGAAGACGCACAACTTCAAGCACCACACCTACACCAACGTGCGCGGCATGGACGACGACATCGGCTACGGCCTGCTGCGCCTGTTCCCGGAACAGCGCTGGCGGCCGTTCTTCCTGGCCCAGCCGGTGATCGCGGTGATCTTCGCGCTGCTGTTCGAATGGGGAGTCGCCATCCAGGACCTGGAGCTGGGCAAGTACTTCGCCGGTCGCAAGAGCAAAAAGCAGCTCCGCGAGGAGTGGCAGCCGGTGGCGCGCAAGATGCGCCGGCAGCTGGTCAAGGACTACGTGATCTTCCCGCTGCTGGCCGGGCCGTTCTTCCTGCCGGTGCTGGTGGGCAACCTGATCGCGAATGTCATCCGCAACCTGTGGACCTACATGATCATTTTCTGCGGGCACTTCACCGCCAACGCCGAGACCTTCCCGAAGAGCGTGACCGAGAACGAAAGCCGCGGCCACTGGTACCTGCGCCAGATGCGCGGCTCGTCGAACCTGAAGGGCGGCAGGCTGTTCCACATCATGAGCGGCAACCTCAGCCACCAGATCGAGCACCACCTGTTCCCGGACATCCCGGCCCGCCGCTATGCCGACATGGCACCGGTGGTGCAGGACATCTGCCGGCGCTACGGCCAGCACTACAACACCGGCCGGCTGTCGGTGCAGTTCGGCCAGGTGGTCTGGCGCATCCTGCGCCACGCCTTCCCCAGCCGGCCGCCGAAGCGCACGCAGGCGGCGCTGGTCGAGCAGGCTGCCTGAACCGGGCGGCCGCATACCCATACGACTTATGGGCATATGCGGCCCGCCACCCAAAGTCCCGGCGCTCCTAGCCCATGGCAGCGTTCAGGCGCCTTCCGCCGGCTCGCAGAATCAGGTCCGGGCGTGACAGGAAGGCACCGGTCCCGGAATGCCGCCACGCCGGGAGAGCCTCATGATCGGGATATGGTCCGCCCACGCCGAAACCGTGGTGCTGTGGTTCGGCATCGTCACGCTGTTCGTGTTTTCACTGCCGCTGTTCTTCACGCCGCTGCTGTGGGCGAGGATGTTCCTCTGGCGGCTGCCGGCCGACACCGACCTGGCCGTCTACTTCGGCCGCTGCCTGGGCGCGTTCGCGCTGATCATGGACTACCTGCTGATACGCGCCGGCCTCGGCGGCGAAGGCCTGGTGCCGATCTACGAGATCATGATCCTGTTCAGCGGCCTGATGGTGCCGGTGCACATCTACGGCGCCTGGGCGAAGATCCAGCCCATCACCGAAACGCTGGAGACCGGCTTCTGGCTGGCGACCTGCCTGCTGCTGCTGGCCTGCTACCCGGGCTGATGGCGCGTCGGGTGGCGCAGGCGCAGGGCCGGCACCACCCACCAGCGGACACCCGGCTCAGAGCATGAAGTGGATCTGCATTTCGCCGACCATGAAGCCGAGCACCGCGCCCACAGTGATGAGGATCCACTCCTCTTCCTTGAACGCGGGCCGCAGCATGCCTTCGAACTCGGTCGGGGTGAGCTGGCGCATGCGCGTGATCAGGGTGTTGCGCACGTCCATGGCGTCTTCGGCGTAGTTTTCCATGTACTTCATGGTTTCCGGCAGCTTCTCCAGGATGCGCTCGGCCACGGTGGCCTTCATCTGGATGTACTTCTCGGTGCCGACGGCATAGAGCACCAGCGGACGCGCCAGGCCGGCCTGCTCGTCGATGACCCGGCGCACGTGCTTCTGCAGCAGGTTGATGACCCGGTCCGAGCGCGGGCCGGTGAACAGCTCTTCCATCATGAGGCCGGGCGTCAGCATCTGCTTGGAAATGAGCGCGGCGTAGTCGCCGGCGACCTCGTGCTGGCGCTTCAGGAACAGGCCGTGCAGGGTGAAGCCGAAGATCTTCTTCGGGTTGAGCGGGCGGAACAGCATCTGCAGCGCCAGCCAGTCGCTGAAGAAGCCGACGAAGCCGCCGAAGGCCGGCAGCATCCAGGGCTGGCGGAAGACCAGCCAGCACACCATCTGCACCAGGCCGATGACGAAACCGAAGACGAAGCCGGCGGTGCAGAAGAACTTCAGCTCCTGCTTGCCGACGCGCTGGAAGATCTCGTTCAGCAGCGCCTTGTCCTTCTGCAGGTTGCTGATGACCATGTGGCGGATGTCGAAGTAGCGCGACACGTCGTGCTGCACTTCGCTCATGATGGTGGCGACGATCTTCGGCGCCTCGCCCTTCACGCGCCGGATGATGGCCTGGCGCATGAACTCCGGCATGCCCTCCCAGAGCCCCGGCTGGTACTGGTGCATGACCTCGCGGACGATGTCCTCGGAGGCCTCCATCATGGGCCGCTCGATCTCGCTGGCGATGCGCCTGGGATCCAGGCGGGCGAAGATCTCCTCGGGCTTGATCAGGCGCTCGGTCATGAGATCGACGGCGATGGTCGCCATTTTCTCCGACTTGCGCGGCACGATGCCCTGCCAGCCGAACCAGGGTTTGATGCCCCAGAAATTGATCGGGTAGAACATCATCTTGATCGCCACCACCTTGGTGACATAGCCGATGATGCCGCTGATGAACGGAATGGAAATGTAAAGCCACATCTCGGCCTTGAAGTCAGCGATCAGCGCGTCCATAGACAACCATTTCCGACAAAAATCAATAAAATAACCACGCGATCGGCCATTATGCGATCAGAACCGCATCCGCCTCAACCGGCGTTTCCGGGCTCCCGCAGCGGGCCCGACAGGCGCGACGGGTCGGCCGGCACCACGCCCTGGTAACGCGAGATCAGCGCCTTCATGTCGGCCTCCATGTCACCGGTCGGGTGGAACACCGGCGTGATGCGCAGCTCCTTGCGGCCGAAGTCGAGAATGAAGGGCACGATGGGCACGCCGGCGCGCACGGCCATGTGATAGAAGCCGCGCTTCCATTCCGGCGCGGCGTGACGGGTGCCCTCGGGGGCGATACCCATGTAGATGCTTTCGCGTTCGGCGAAGCGTGCCACCACCTGGTCGATCTGGCCGCCGCGATTGCTGCCGGTGCGGTAGACGGGCATGACATCGAGCCAGCGGAAAAAGGCGCCCAGCGGTCCCTTGAACAGCTCGGCCTTGGCCATGACGGTGATGCGCAGGCGCAGCGCGAGGATGGTGGCCGCCGCCACGAAGCCATCGCGGTTGGAGGTGTGCGGGGCGCCGATGAACACCGCCTTGGGTACCATGGGCGCGACGCCGCTGACCCGCCAGCCCATCATGCGCAGCCAGAACACGCCCAGCGCCTGGCTGAACGGCGTGCCGCGGCGCGGCACCAGGGGCCCGAGGTCGTCGGCCGTGAGCGTGGCGGCCGGCTCGGCCTGACCGGTGATTGGCGAACGTCCCATGAAAACCCCTTGCGCGCGTTGTTGTTTTTCGCGGTGAAAGCCGAACTTTACTGGCGCCGGGGTGCGGCATGCAATCAAGCAGCGCCGGCACACCGGGACAGCCGGCACCTCCGGCACGCGCAGGATGAGCGCCCGCCGTGTCGCCCGGCCGGCAAGGCCGGCCCGGACGACACCACGGGACCGCCTCAGAACGTGCGCGCGATCAGCTCCTTCATGATCTCGTTGGTGCCGCCGTAGATGCGGTTGGCGCGGGTATCGACATAGGCCTGGGCGACCGGGTACTCGAGCATGAAGCCGTAGCCGCCATGCAGCTGCACGCACTCGTCGACAACCTTGGACATGAGATCGGAGACCCAGTACTTGGCAGCCGCGGCGGCATCCACCTGCAGCGTGCCCTGGATCTGCTCCTCGATGCAGCGGTCCACGAAAACGCGCGCGATCTGGGTTTCGGTGCGCAGCTCGGCGAGCTTGAACTTGCTGTTCTGGTAGGCCGCCACCGGCTTGCCGAACACCTTGCGGTCGCGAACGTAGGCCAGCGTGTGGGCCAGCACCGACTCGCAACCGGCGGCGCACATGATGGCGATCATCAGACGTTCCCAGGCCAGCTCCTTCATGAGCATGATGAAGCCCATGCCTTCCATGCCGACCAGATTGGACTTGGGCACGCGCACGTTGTCGAAGAACAGCTCGCAGGTGTCCTGGCCCTTCATGCCGACCTTCTTCAGCGGCCTGCCCTTGGTGAAGCCCGGACGGTCGGCTTCGATCAGCAGCAGCGAGATGTTGCCGGCGCCGCCGGAGACATCGCCGGTCTTCACCACCACCACGGCGATATCGCAGAGGTAGCCGTTGGTGATGAAGATCTTGGAACCGTTGACGATGTAGTCATCGCCGTCCTCGCGCGCGGTGGTGCGCACCGCCTGCAGGTCGGAGCCGGTGCCCGGCTCGGTCATGGCGATGGCACCGACGGCCTCGCCGCTGGCCATCTTCGGCAGCCACTGCTGCTTCAGCGCTTCGCTGGCGAAGTTGTTCAGGTAGTTGGCGACGATGTCGGAATGCAGCGAGAAGCCCGAGGCGGAATCGCCGGCGCGCGCCTGCTCTTCCATCAGGATCACGCTGTAGAGACGGTCCACGCCCGATCCGCCGTATTCGACCGGCATGGTCGGGCACAGCAGGCCGAGCTCGCCGGCCTTGTTCCACAGGTGACGGTCGATGTGCTGCTGCTCTTCCCACTTCTCGCGGTGGGGCGCCATTTCCTCTTCGAAGAAACGGCGGGCAGTGCGGCGGAAATCCTCGTGCTCGGCGGTGAAGATGGTGCGCGGGATCATGGCATTCATGGGATTGGGGATGCTGGTGCTCATGCAAAACTCCGGACAGGAAAACGCTGACGACAAACTTAAAATACGGTCGTACAACTTGTTTGCGTTTCTACGCGCGACCTGAAACACTGTCAAGGAAATTGTGACCGCAAGGTCACCGCATCTTGCCGCCCGAAGATGACAGGCATCGCGCAATCCGGGGAGAATCGGCACCATGACCGCCGCCGCCAGCCAGAAACCCCAGACCCGAACCCGCCGCACCCAGGCCGAGCGCAGCGAAGCCATGCGCCAGCGCCTGATCGAGGCCACCGTGCAGAGCCTGGACAGCGAGGGCTACGCCGGCACCACGGTGAGCACCATCATCACCATGGCCGGGGTCTCGCGCGGCGCGCCCATCCATCACTTCCCGACCAAGTCGGCGCTGATCGAGGCCACGGCGGAACACCTGATCCGCGGCATCTACATCCACCTCGGGCATGCCGTGCGGCACATGGAAGACTCGGAAGATCGACCCGCCGGACTGATCATGGCGAGCTGGCGCGGCATTTTCAGCACCCCGGAAAGCGGCGCGCTCATGGAGCTGATGATGGCCAGCCGGCGCGATGCCGAACTGGCGGCGGTGCTGCGCAAGCTCTGGATCGCCGGCTACGAGGTGCTGGACGGCGCCTCGCGGCACTATTTCGAGCCCGCCGAGGACGGCCCCAACCCCACCCACCTGTTCGTGCTCACGCACTGGCTGATGGGCGGCATGGCCATGGAGCGCCACCTCACCGACGGCGAGCACGTCAACGAGCACTTCCTGCAGCTCTGGTGCCGCGTGCTCGGCGCGCACCTGCGCCCGCGCGACGGCGTCACCACGCCGCCACCGCGCCCGGCGTTCTGGGACCAGGCGCTGACCGCGCGCGACGACTGAACGCACGCGCGGCCGGCATGCGTGGACGGCCCGCACCTGCCGGCACCGCACACGGCACATCCCCGGTGATGACCCCCGGCCTCAGGCCGCCTCGGCCCGGGGCACGCCGACAACCCGCCCCAGGCGCATCGGGTCGGGCAGGCGCCGCGCCAGCCAGGCCGGCAGATGCCGCAAGCCCAGCACATTGGTCTCGCGCACACCGTCCGGCATGAACTCGCGGGTGCCCATGACATAGTCGAACCAGGGCCGCGTCACGCACCAGTTGGCATCCGGATTGCGCCCCATGTGGTGGTCGTAGTGCCAGGGGATGCGGGCGCGGCCCCAGGCCGGGTCCATGTGCGACTGCTTGTGCACGCGGTAGTAGTTGGCCGCGCAGTACCACAGCGTGCCGACATAGAAAGGCGCCACCGGGAACAGCGGCGCGATGGCCGCGCTGGCAGCGATCAGCGACCAGGCCTCCTTGCCCTGCGCATGCCGACCGAGCGGGAAGCGCAGGTAGTTCGGATCGTGGTAGCCGTGCTTGCGCACCATCCTGTGGTGCTCGTGGAAATGGAAGGCCCACATGCCGCCGCGATCACGGCCGCGCTCGTGCAGCACATGCTTGTGCATGAACCATTCGACGGCGTTGGCCGTCGCCAGACCCAGGGGAATGCCGATCATCGCGCTGCTCCAGTGGTGAACCTGTCGCCGACCGCCCGTCACGGGCTACCGGCAGGGTCAGGCTAGCGTGTAGAGTCGGGCCGGTATTGACCGCACCGCCGCGCTGCCATGGCACTCGAATCCCTGCCCGACCTGATGTGCTCGCCCACCGGCATTACCGCGCCCTACCTGCGCGAGCTGCTGCCGCAACCTGTCGATACCGCGGCCCTGACCGCGGCCGGCATCGATGCCGCTCGCCTGGCCGGCGACCACGGCT
>NZ_PTQZ01000078.1 GCF_002943415.1 Amnimonas aquatica
GGCCGCCCGGCTGGCCAAGGCCGAGCGCCTGAAGGCCGAAGGCAGGGGCAGTTACTCGCAGGAAAAGCTGGGGGTCGATGCCGGCATCGCCGAGGAATCGGCGCGCGTGCGCGTGCACCAGTACGAGTACGGCAAGCACTTCCCGGACCTGGCCCAGGCGCAGCATTTCGCCGACGCGCTGGACATCCCGATGGCCTACCTGTTCTGCCCCGAGGACGATCTCGCCGAGCTGCTGCTGACCGCGTCGCGGCTCGACCGCGCCGGCCGCGCCAGCCTCATCGCACGGGCGCGCGAGCTGGCAGACGATGCCGGAGAAGCCAGCGAAACCCGCTGATGCCCGCCTGAACGGCAGAAAGCAGAAAGGGCGCCCGAAGGCGCCCTTTCCGTTTGCATCGCGAGCCTGCGCGCGGCGTTAGTGCCGGGCGCGGATCCGTTCCGCTGCCGGCGGACTCACTCGGCGCGTTCGCGCCAGACCAGGTCGAGCTCGCGCGCGCAGCGCACATCGTCGAGACGGCGCACCGGCATGGTGTGCGGCGCACCCCTGACCAGCTCGGGTTCGGTGCGCGCCTCTTCGAGGATCTTCACCAGCGCGTCGGCGAAGCCGTCCAGCTCGTCCGGCGACTCGGTCTCGGTCGGCTCGATCAGGAAGCACTCCGGCACCAGCAGCGGGAAGTAGGTGGTCGGCGCATGGTAGCCGTAGTCCAGCAGGCGCTTGGCGATGTCCATGGCGCTGACGCCCAGCTCCTTGGCCTCCTTCGCGAAGGTGATGATGAACTCGTGCGAAGCGCGGCGCTCCGGGTAGGCGAGCTGGAAGCCCTCCTTGACCAGGCGCTGCATGAGGTAGTTGGCATTCAGCGTCGAGTACTCGCCGACGCGGTGCAGGCCCTCGCGGCCGAGCGCGTAGGCGTAGTAGGCGGCGCGCAGCAGCACGCCGGCGTTGCCCATGAACGCCGACAGGCGGCCGATGCTCTGCGGCAGATCCTTGTCGGTCAGCCAGCGGTAGCTGCCATCTTCCGACTTGCCAGCGATCGGCGTCGGCAGGAAGGGCAGCAGGCGCTCGCCGACACCGACCGGACCGGCGCCCGGACCGCCGCCGCCGTGCGGGGTGGCGAAGGTCTTGTGCAGGTTCATGTGCAGCACGTCGAAGCCCATGTCGCCCGGACGCACCTTGCCGAGGATGGCATTGAGGTTGGCGCCGTCGTAGTAGAGCAGGCCGCCGGCCTGGTGCACGGTCTCGGCGATCTCCTTGATCTGCTGCTCGAACACGCCGCAGGTGGACGGGTTGGTCATCATCAGGCCGGCGGTCTGCGGGCCGACGGCGGCCTTCAGCGCCTCCAGGTCGACATCGCCGCTGGCCAGCGTCGGCACTTCGCGGACCTTGTAGCCGCACATCACCGCGGTGGCCGGGTTGGTGCCGTGCGCCGCCGAGGGAATCAGCATTTCGGTGCGCTCGTGGTCGCCGCGGGCCTCGTGGTAGGCGCGGATCATGGCGACGCCGGCGAACTCGCCCTGGGCGCCGGCCATGGGCGTCAGCGACACACCCTTCATGCCGGTGACTTCCTTCAGCACTTCCTGCAGGTCGTGGATGCAGCCGAGGTAGCCCTGCGAATGCGACTCGGGCGCCAGCGGGTGGCGGCCGAGGAAGCCCGGCAGCATGGCCGCGCGGTGGGCGCCGCGCGGGTTGTACTTCATGGTGCAGGAACCTAGCGGATAGAACTGGGTGTCGATGGAGAAGTTGCGCCGCGACAGGTTGGTGTAGTGACGCACCACCTGCAGCTCGGACACCTCCGGCAGCAGCGGGCGGCGCTTGCGCAGCAGGCTGTCGGGCACATCGCCGAGGTCGGCGCGGCCCAGCGGCGCCTGCGAGGTGGCGCGGCGGCCGGCTTCGGAACGTTCGAAGATCAGGGTCGTCATGGTGGTCACTCCGTCACCAGGGCGTGGTCGAGGGCAGCGGCGTAGCGCTGGATGTCGGCGGCGTTCTTGGTCTCGGTGGCGCAGACCAGCAGGGCATGGCCCAGCTCGGGGTAGTCCGCGCTCAGGTCGTAGCCGCCGAGCACGCCCTGCAAGGCCATCTTCGCCAGCACCGGGGCGACCGGCACCGGCAGGCCGAGCACCTTCTCGTGGAACACCGGGCGGTTGAACACGCGCGAAATGCCACCCGACTTGCTGGTGGCCTGCGACAGCTCGCGGATGTTCTTGTGGCTGGCCAGCGCCACGCGCTCCAGGCCCTCGGCGCCGAGCAGGCTGAGGTAGATGGTCGAGGCCGTCATGGCCAGGCCCTGGTTGGTGCAGATGTTCGAGGTCGCCTTGGCGCGGCGGATGTGCTGCTCGCGCGCCTGCAGGGTGAGCGCGAAGCCGGGCTTGCCTTCGAGATCGACGGTGCGGCCGATGATGCGGCCCGGCATCTGGCGGATGTGCTCCATCTTGCAGCACAGGAAGCCGCAGTACGGACCGCCGGACGACAGCGGAATGCCGAACGGCTGGGCCTCGCCGACCACGATATCGGCGCCCTTGTCGCCCCAGTCGCCGGGCGGCGCGAACAGCGCCAGCGCCAGCGGGTTGACGCAGCCGATCACCAGCAGACCGTGCGCGTGCGCCCAGTTGGTGAGCACATCCACCTCTTCCAGCACGCCGAAGAAGTTCGGCTGCGGGATCACCAGGGCGGCGAAGTCCTCGCCCTCGTAGCGCTTCAGGCTGCCCGGATCGATGTGGCCGCCCTGGCGGTGATAGTCCAGCTCGACCAGCTCGATGTCCTGGCCCTCGACGATCGCGCGCACCGCCGAGCGGTACAGCGGCGACACCGTGCGCGGCATGAGGATGCGGCGCGACTTCGACTTGCGGTTGGCGCGGATGGCCATGAGCACGGCCTCGGACAGGCCGGAGGCGCCGTCGTAGACCGAAGCGTTGCTGGCATCCATGGCGGTCAGGTGCGCCATCATGGACTGGAATTCGTAGATCACCTGCAGCGTGCCCTGCGAGGCCTCGGCCTGGTAGGGCGTGTAGGCAGTCAGGAACTCGCCGCGCGAGGCTAGGTCCCACACCGCCGCCGGAATGTGATGCTCGTAGGCACCGGCGCCGATGAAGCAGAGCGCGCCGGCATCCTGCTCGCTGCGCTCGCGCATGAGCCGGGTGACTTCCATTTCCGAGCGGCCATCCGGCACGCCGGTCAGCGGCCGGCAGCGCAGGGCGTCGGGAATCTCGTCGAACAGGGTGTCGAGCGATTCCGCGCCCTGGCCACGGTCGCCCTGACCGTTGTCCAGGGTGTCGAGCATGCGGCGCACATCGCCGGGGGTGTGGGGAATAAAGGGCATGTCAGCCTCTCCATCGGCGCGGCGGGTGCCGCGCATCAGACAGCAAGAAGCCCTGCTAGGCAGGGCTTTGTTCTTCTCTTCCTATCGGTGCCGCCCGGCACTGCCGGACGGCGCGCGGCGCGTCAGTGGTCCTGCTGCGCGGCGTATTCGTCGGCGCTCAGCAGCTTGTCGAGCTCGCTGACATCGCTGGCCTTGATCTTGTACAGCCAGCCGCCTTCGTACGGTTCGCTGTTCACCGTTTCCGGCGTGTCGGCCAGCGACTCGTTGACCGCGATGATCTCGCCGGACACCGGGGCGTAGATGTCGGAAGCGGCCTTCACCGACTCCACGACACCGGCNCCTGGGCGTGATCGGTGATGCCGACGGTGACGACATCGCCTTCCAGGCGGGCCCATTCGTGGCTGGCGGCGTACTTCAGTTCAGCAGGCGTGTTGCTCATTGTCTTTATCTCAAGCGGCTCGCGCCGTCTCAGCAGGTGGATGTCAGATCAGGGGCTTGCCCGAACGGGCGAAAACGGGTTTCACGATGCGCGCCGGCTGCAGCTTGCCGCGGATGTCGACCAGCGCTTCGGTGCTGTCGGTGACCGGAATGCGGGCGAAGGCGATAGCCTTCTCCAGCGTCGGCGAGAAGGTGCCGGACGTGGTCTCGCCTTCGCCGGCCACGGTACCGTCGGCGCCGGGAATCACCACGCGCATGTGCGCACGCAGCACGCCCTTGCCTTCCAGCACCAGGCCGACCAGCCGCTGCTTCACGCCGGCATCGCGCTCGGCCTCCAGCGCGGCCTTGCCGATGAAATCGTGGTCCCAGGCGATGGTCCAGCCCAGGTTGGACACCAGCGGCGACACCGCCTCGCTCATGTCGTTGCCATACAGCGGCATGCCGGCCTCGAGGCGCAGCGTGTCGCGTGCGCCGAGCCCGCAGGGCGCGACGCCGGCGGCCAGCAGGCGGCGCCAGAACGCCGGTGCCTCGCTGGCGGGCAGCATGAGCTCGAGGCCGTCCTCGCCGGTGTAGCCGGTACGCGCGATGAACCAGTCGCCGGCCAGACCGGCCGGCTCGAAGCCCTGGAAGACCGGCAGCACGGCGATGCGTTCGGCGGTTTCACCACCGAGCAGGCCGGCAACGGTGGCACGGGCCTGCGGGCCCTGCACGGCGATCATGGCCAGATCGGTGCGCTCGCGCAGGCTGACGCGGAAGCTGGCCGCCTGGCGCTGCATCCAGGCCAGATCCTTGTCATGCGTGCCGCAATTGACGATGACGCGCCACAGCCCGGCAGCGGCCGGCTCGCCCTCCGGCAGTGCTTCGCCAGCGTCGGTCGGCGCGTAGACGATGAGGTCGTCGATGACACCGCCCTGCTCGTCGAGCATGGTCGAGTACAGCGCCTTGCCCGGCGTCTGCAGCCTCGCGACATCGTTGGCCAGCAGGCGGCGCAGGTAAGGCACGGCATCGGGCCCGGCGAGCTCCAGCAGCGTCATGTGCGAGACATCGAACATGCCCTGGGTCCGGCGCACGGCATGGTGCTCGTCGAGCACGGAGGCGTACTGCACCGGCATGTCCCAGCCGCCGAAATCGACCATGCGGGCGTTCAGGGCGAGATGCTCGTCATAGAGCGGCGTGCGCAGACCCATGTGCGGGGAACTCCGGGAAAAGACCACAGGAAAACGCGCATTTTACATGCTGGGCCATGACCGGCGCCATGGCCCCCGGTGACCATCCCGTCAGGCGTCTGGCGGCCCGCACGTCAGGATGCAGGCGATTTTCGACACGATTTGACATATAATTGGCGCCCATTGCACGACCCAGATACCGCAAGTGCCTGATTTGATAGCGGCAGATAAGGCGGACCACGGCTCGGCAATCCCGATTCCACCACCTTGAGATCTGTCATGACACAAGCCGCAGTGAACGCCCCCGCCTATGTCAAAAACCAGCGTCTGATCGCCTGGGTCGCCGAAATCGCCGCGCTGACCAAGCCCGACAGCATCTACTGGTGCGACGGCTCGGACGCGGAATACGACCGCCTCTGCGAAGAGCTGGTGGCAGCCGGCAGCTTCAGGAAGCTGAACCCGGAAAAGCGTCCGAACTCCTACCTGGCCTGGACCGATCCGTCCGACGTGGCTCGTGTCGAGGACCGCACCTACATCTGCTCCGCACGCGAGGAAGATGCCGGCCCGACCAACAACTGGATGGCCCCGGCCGAGATGCGCGCCACGCTGAATCCGCTGTTCGACGGCTGCATGAAGGGCCGCACCCTGTACGTGGTGCCGTTCTCCATGGGTCCGCTGGGCTCGCCCATCGCCCACATCGGCATCGAGCTGTCCGACAGCGCCTACGTGGCCGTGAACATGAAGCTGATGACCCGCATGGGCAAGGCCGTGTTCGACGTGCTCGGCGAGGACGGCGATTTCGTGCCCTGCGTGCACACCGTCGGCGCTCCGCTGGAGCCGGGCCAGCAGGACGTCGCCTGGCCCTGCAACCCGACCGTCAAGTACATCGTGCACTACCCGGAGACCCGCGAGATCTGGTCCTACGGCTCGGGCTACGGTGGCAACGCCCTGCTCGGCAAGAAGTGCTTCGCGCTGCGCATCGCCTCCACCATGGGCCGCGACCAGGGCTGGCTGGCCGAGCACATGCTCATCCTCGGCGTGACCAACCCGCAGGGCAAGAAGTACCACGTCGCCGCCGCCTTCCCGTCGGCCTGCGGCAAGACCAACTTCGCCATGCTGATCCCGCCGGCAGGCATGCCGGGCTGGAACGTCACCACCATCGGCGACGACATCGCCTGGATCAAGCCGGACGCCGCGGGCAACCTGCGCGCCATCAACCCGGAAGCCGGCTACTTCGGCGTCGCCCCGGGCACCAACATGCAGACCAACCCGAACTGCATGCTGTCGCTGACCAAGGACGTGATCTTCACCAACGTCGCCCTCACCGATGACGGCGATGTCTGGTGGGAAGGCCTGGGCGAAGCCCCGGCGCACCTGGTCGACTGGCAGGGCAAGGACTGGACGCCGGAAGACGGCAAGGCCGGCCGCAAGGCTGCCCACCCGAACTCCCGCTTCACCGTCGCCGCCACCAACAACCCGGCGCTGGACAGCGAGTGGGACAACCCGGCCGGCGTGAAGATCGACGCGTTCATCTTCGGCGGTCGCCGCTCCAACACCGTGCCGCTGGTGACCGAAGCCCGCAGCTGGGTCGATGGCGTGTACATGGCCGCGACCATGGGCTCGGAAACCACCGCCGCCGCCTTCGGCGCGCAGGGCGTGGTGCGCCGCGACCCGTTCGCCATGCTGCCGTTCGCCGGCTACAACATGAGCGACTACTTCCAGCACTGGCTGGACCTGGGCGCCAGGCTGGAAGCCGCCGGCGCCAAGCTGCCGCGCATCTACAAGACCAACTGGTTCCGCAAGAACGCCGAAGGCAAGTTCATATGGCCGGGCTACGGCGAGAACACCCGCGTGCTGAAGTGGATGATCGACCGCATCGAAGGCGAAGCCCAGGGCGTCGAACACGCCGTCGGCGTCAGCCCGAGCTACAAGGACATCCGCTGGGTCGGCCTGGACTTCCCGGAAGCCCTGTTCGAGCAGGTCACCGACATCAACAAGGACGACTGGGCCGCCGAGCTGAAGCTGCACGACGAACTGTTCGACAAGCTGTCGCACAACCTGCCCAAGGCCCTGGTCGAAGCCAAGGACCGTCTGACCGAGCGCCTGGGCGTCTGACCCGGCGAGACGGACAGCAGCAACAAAAAGGGCGCCCATCGGCGCCCTTTTTGTTGCCCGCAGCCTGCCCTTACTGCAGGGCAGGCTTCAGCGGCGCCAGCGAGGCATCGATGATGAAACGCTGCGTCGGCACGCGCACCTTCAGCTCGCCGACCAGCAGATTGCCCAGCGCCGACAGCTGCGCGCTCAGGCGCACCGGCTCGATGTTCGCCAGGCGCACGGTCATGCGGCCGTCCGGCAGGAAGCTGACCTCGCCACGCACCTTCACCGAGCCCGAGCCCTTGGTCGCATTGGCACTCGCGGTCAGATCGTTGTTGCTGCGCACGGCATGCTCGATGGGAATGACCGGCTGCCCCACGATGGTGGCCACGGCGTTG
>NZ_PTQZ01000079.1 GCF_002943415.1 Amnimonas aquatica
AGTTCGTCGGCATCTTCGCGGCCATCGGGCTGGCGCTGGGTGCCATCGGCACGGCGCTGGCGACGGTGGTCAGCGGCCTGCTCGGCCTGCCCTGGTGGCAGCTGCCGCTGGTGCTGCTGGCCATCGTGCTGCTGATCTCCGGGCCGGCGGTGGTGCTGGCCTGGTTCAAGCTGCGCCAGCGCAACCTGGCGCCCATTCTCGATGCCAACGGCTGGGCGGTGAACACCGAGGCGCGCATCAACATTCCCTTCGGGACCGCGCTCACGCACCTGGCGCGCCTGCCGCGCAACGCCAGCCGTTCCTGGCATGACCCGCATGCCGGCCGGCGTGCGCGCCTGGCCTGGCTGCTGCTGGGCCTGCTGCTCGCCGCCGGCTCGGTCTGGGGCTGGCAGTCCGGCTTCTTCAGCCCTGAGACTGAGGTCCCGGGCGCGACGGCCGGCGGCGGCGCCTGACCGCGCCATCGGGGCGGTTGCCATCCGCCGGGCGGCTGTTGCCGTTCGGCGTGGCCGGGGAGGCCGGGCGCACATTGCCGTCACGCTGTCCCTGCGGTCGCGGTGACTGCCCCTGCGGTTGCCCCTGGCCGCCGCCGCGTTGCCCGCCACGCCGGCCGGGAGCGGCCTGACCGCTGCGCTGGCCGCCCTGCTGCTGACGCGGCGGGCGCACTTCGCGCGGCTTGCGCAGCGGTTCCGGCCGGGCGTTCGGGTCGGGCTCGAAGCCGGGCACGATCACACGTTCGAGCTTGCGCTTGATGGTCTTCTCGATGTCGGCGAGCAGCTTCAGCTCATCCACGCAGACCAGCGACACCGCCTCGCCGCCGGCACCCGCGCGGCCGGTGCGGCCGATGCGGTGGACATAGTCCTCGGGCACGTTCGGCAGCTCGTAGTTGACCACGTGCGGCAGACCGTCGATGTCGATGCCGCGTGCCGCGATGTCGGTCGCCACCAGCACCCGCAGGCGGTTGGCCTTGAACTCTCCGAGCGCCTTCTCGCGCGCGTTCTGGCTCTTGTTGCCGTGGATGGCCATGGCCGGGATGCCGGCCTTGTCGAGCTGCTCGGCGAGGCGGTTGGCGCCATGCTTGGTGCGCGTGAACACCAGCACCTGCGACCAGTCGCCGTCGCGGATCAGCTTGTCGAGCAGGGCGCGCTTGGCGTCGCGGTCGACCGGGTAGATCTTCTGTTCGATGCGCTCCACCGTGGTGTTCGGCGGGGTCACCGAGACTTCCGCGGGGTCGTTCAGCAGACCGCGCGCCAGGTCGCGGATCTCGGCTGCGAAGGTGGCCGAGAACAGCAGATTCTGGCGTTGCTTCGGCAGCAGCGCGAGCACGCGTCGGATATCGCGGATGAAGCCCATGTCGAGCATGCGGTCGGCTTCGTCGAGCACCAGCAGCTCGACGCCGCCGAGGTCGATGGTCTTCTGGCCGGCATGGTCGAGCAGGCGGCCCGGTGTCGCCACCAGGATGTCCAGGCGCTGGCGCAGTCGCGAGATCTGCGGATTGATGTTGACGCCGCCGAACATGACCATGGACGACAGGCCCAGGTACTTGCCGTAGGTGTCCACGCTCTCGCCGACCTGGGCCGCGAGCTCGCGCGTGGGGGTCAGCACCAGGGCGCGGATGCGCGCGCGCTGGCCCGGGTGCAGCGGTTTCTGCGTGCTCAGGCGCTGCAGCAGGGGCAGCGTGAAGCCGGCGGTCTTGCCGGTGCCGGTCTGCGCGGCGGCGAGCAGGTCGCGGCCGGAGAGCACGACCGGAATGGCCTGCTGCTGGATGGGCGTCGGAGTGGTGTAGCCGGTCTCCTCGACTGCGCGCAGCAGTTCGGGAAGCAGGCCGAGATCGGCGAAGGACATGGAGTGGTTCCGGTGCGGCCCGCGACGGGCCGGGGTGATGAACGGCAAAGGACGCGAGTATACGCCATGTGGCGGGTCGTGCCGCCGGTCGTGGTTGTCCGCGCAACCCCCCTCGCCGGGTTCCGGATGTCCTCCTGTGTCCCGCGGACGGGCGCGCATGATCCGCGCATTGGCCGGTACAGGCCGCAGGCGCAGGTGCTCCGCCCGGAATGGCGGCACAGGCGCGACCCCAGAAAAACAAGAACAACGAGGTATACCCATGGCTGTCCATGCGCACCGCCGTCGCCTTTCGTGGCTCGTCCTGCCGTTGCTGTCGCTGGCCCTGGCAGGCTGTTTCGGTTCTGATGACGGCGGCGACAGCCGCGAAGGCAAGCCGAGGGTGCAGCCGCTGACCCGTTACGACATGGCCAATGACTGCTATGTCATGAAAGCCGCCGACGCCGGCCACGTCACCCAGGCCAAGGACGGCAGCTACGCCGCCGATGCCGCCGCCGCGTCCGGCGCCGAACCCCTGTTCATGAAGCCGACCGCGCTCGGCCGCTACCTGATCATGGCCCGTGACAGCCGCCTGATGGCCGCCGTCAGCGGCAAGGTCGGCTCGGCCTCGTCGCCGTCCGACAGCAGCGACTGGATCGTGGAGGCTTCCGGGCAGGGCCGGTTCACGCTCAAGCTGGCATCCGGCAAGGCGCTGGCCGTGGCTCCGGAGAGCCGTGCCCTGGTGCTGGCCGACCAGCCGTCGGTGTTCAGCTTCGCGCTCGCCGAGGGTTGCACGCCGTATCCGGAAATCACCGTCAACGCCGAGGGCGAGACCTTCAGCGGCACCCGCAATGGCGAGGTGCTGGGCTTTGCCGATGCCCACGTGCACATCAGCGCCACCGACTTCCTCGGCGGCTCCAAGTACGGCACGCCGTTCCACCGTTTCGGTGTCACCCACGCGCTCAAGGACTGCAAGGACATCCACGGTCCCAGCGGCCGCCTCGACCTGATCGGCAACCTCTACGGCAACGACCCGCTGGGCCAGCACGACAACCAGGGCTGGCCGAGCTTCGCCAGCTGGCCGGCCGCGCATTCGCTGACCCACGAGGGCATGTACTACAAGTGGGTAGAACGCGCCTGGAAGGCCGGTTTGCGCATCATGGTCAACGAGCTGGTGGAGAACGAGGTGCTGTGCACGGTCAACTCCCTGCTCAAGCTGAAGGCGAACAACTGCAATGAAATGAACTCGGTCTACAAGCAGGCCGAGATGATGCGCTCGCTGCAGGACTACGTGGATGCCCAGGAGGGCGGCCCGGGCAAGGGCTGGTTCCGTCTCGTCACCACGCCGGCCGAAGCGCGCAAGGTGATCGCCGAGGGCAAGCTGGCGGTGGTGCTGGGGGTGGAAATCTCGCACCTGTTCGACTGCAAGGTCAGCTACGGCCTGCTGCCCGACCTGCCAGGCATTCCGCTGCCGGACATTCCGCTGGTGGCGGGCGAGACCCCGGGCTGCAGCGAGAAGAGCATCGACGAGGAGCTGGCCATGCTGCACTCGGTCGGCGTCCGTCAGCTGTTCCCGGTGCACGAATTCGACAATGCCCTGGGTGGCAACGGCATCTTCAACGGGCTGGTGCTCAACCTCGGCAACCGCCTCGACACCGGCCGCTTCTGGCAGACCTACGACTGCCCTGAGGATGACTATTACTACAGCGCCGGCGCCATCATGACCACGGTGCCGGAGCTGTTCAACAGCGATGACCCCGTCACTTCGCTGCTGCGCCAGCTCACCGGCGGCACGCTGCCGGTCTACAAGTCGAACAAGCCGCAGTGCAACGCGCGCGGCATGACTCCGCTGGGCCGCTATGCCATCGGCAAGATGATGGACCACGGCATGATCATCGACCTCGACCACCTCGAGCTGAAGATGAAGAGCGAAGTCATCGAGATGGCCAAGCCGCGCAACTACCCGCTGACCTCGACCCATGGCGGCCATGGCGGCATCTCCATGGCGCAGGCTCGCGACATCTTCAACCTCGGCGGTCTGATCTACGACTACAAGGGTACCGGCAAGGGCTTTGTCAGCGGCTTCCTGAAGGCGCGCGAGACCCATGCCGCCTCCGGCACGCAGCATGCCTTCGCCTTCGGCTTCGGCGCCGACACCAACGGCATGGGCGCGCAGGCCGGTCCGCGCACCGGCGACAACGTGAAGCCGGTGCAGTACCCGTTCACCCTGTTCTCCGGTCCCGACTGGGGTGGCGAGTTCAGCAAGCTGAAGCCGGTGCGCTTCGACCAGCAGCGTTCCGGCGAACGCCTCTATGACACCGACCGCGATGGCCAGGCGCACTACGGCCTGATCGCCGACTGGGTCGAGGAAGTGCGCATCGAAGGTGGCAACGAGGCGTTGAGCGCGCTGTACCGCTCCGCCGAGGTCTACCTGCAGATGTGGGAGCGTGCGCTGGAGGCAAGCAAGCGATGAGCGAGAAACTGCGCACCGGCCTCTATCTCCTCGTGGCCCTGGCCGTGCTGGCGGGGCTCTGGCAACTGCTGCGGCCGGCACCGATGGTGGTGCAGGGCGGCGCGGCGACCAGCGGCGGCAGCGCCTTCACCTGGGGTGTCGCCAATGGCGTCGCCTCCGGCCCCGAGCTGCTGGTGCTGCGCCAGGGCGAGCGGGTGAGGCTGCAGGTCACCAGCGACGAGGCCGACGAACTGCACCTGCACGGCTACGAGATCACCCGCCAGCTCATGGCCGGCCGTACCGAGAGCGTCACCTTCACGGCCGACCGCAGCGGGCGATTCGACCTCGAGCTGCATCGCCGCCACCGCACGCTGGCGGTGCTCGAGGTCACGCCCTAGTGCGCCGTCCGATCGCCGAACGCGCTTCCGCCGTTCGGCCGGGGGCATCCCGCCTGCTCTGGCGGGCATCCTGGCTGGTGGCGCTGCTGACCTTGCCCGGCGTGGTGCTGGCGCATTCGTTCGGCCGCACCTACACCCTGCCGGTGCCGCTCTGGCTTTACACCTACGGCGCCGCCGCGGCGCTGATCCTGTCCTTCCTCATGGCCGGCTGGCTGACCCGCCATGCCGCCCGCTGGCAGGATGACGGCGCTCCGGCGCCGGCCGCCTGGCACGACAGCGGCGAGGAGGCACCCGCCGGTCCCTGGCTGCGGCGCTGGAGCTGGCTCAGCCTGGCCGGGCTGGGGCTGGCCGTGGTCACCGGCCTGCTGGGCTCGCGCAACCCCTACGCCAACTTCAGCATGACCTGGTTCTGGGTCATCTTCGTGCTGGGTGCGACCTACCTCAGCGCCCTGATCGGGCAGGGCAACGCGCGCGCCAACCCCTGGCATGTCATGGGCGTGCTGCTCGCCTCGTGGCGTCCGCGCTGGCGCACCGGGCTCTGGCGCTATCCTGCCCGGCTGGGCTACTGGCCGGCGCTGGCGCTCTACATGGGCTTCATCTGGGTCGAGCTGTTCGCCCATGTGGTGCCGTTCACCCTGGCCTGGCTGCTGATCGGCTACACCGTGTTCACGCTGCTGGCCATGCGCGCCTTCGGCGTGCGCGACTGGCTGCGCCAGGGCGAGTTCTTCAGCGTCTTCCTGCGCCTCATCGGTCTCATGGCCTGCCGTTGCTGGCAGGCGGCGGAAGGTGGTGCCGGACGCTGGCAATGGCGCATGCCGTTCTCGGGACTGCCCGGCCGTCGCTGCGAGGATGTCAGCCTGCTGGTGTTCCTGCTTTTCATGCTGTCCTCCACCAGCTTCGACGGCCTGCACGAGACCGCGCCCTGGGTCGCGCTGTTCTGGCGCGACGGGCTGGAGCTGATGCGGCCCTGGCTGGCGCCACCGCTGGTCAGCCACTACCCGCTGCTGCTGGATCTGTATCTGCTCTGGCAGACGCTGGCGCTGGTGCTGTCGCCATTCATCTATCTGTTGCTCTACCTGCTCACCATCCGGCTCATGCGCGCGCTCACCGGCAGCGAGCTGTCCGTGCGCGAGCTGGCGCTGCGCTTCGCCTTCACGCTGCTGCCCATCGTGCTGGTCTACCACGTCAGCCACTACTACACGCTGCTGGTGACCCAGGGCACGCAGCTGCTGCCGCTGCTCTCGGATCCGTTCGGGCGTGGCTGGAACCTGTTCGGCACGGCCACTTGGCTGCGCCGGCCGATCATTCCCGAGGCCGGCACGGTCTGGCATGCGCAGGTCGGGCTGATCGTGCTCGGCCATGTCATCAGCGTCTGGCTGGCGCATGTCGAGGCGCTGAGGCTGTTCGGCAGCGCGCGCATGGCGCTCCGCAGCCAGTGGCCCATGCTGGTGCTGATGGTGGTTTTCACCACCTCCGGGCTGTGGATCCTGTCGCAGCCCTTCAGTCCGGGAATATCGCTGCAGGGGCTGTCCTCGAACTGATCTCGTGGTATGAATGGGTTTGTTGTCAGAATTCAGTGTCAGGAGATCAGGTGGCATGTCCCGGACCGTACTCATCACCGGCTGCTCGACGGGCATAGGCCGGGCGCTCGCGCTGGAGCTGCATGGCCGCGGCCTGACCGTGTGCGCCACCGCGCGCCGTCCGGAAACGCTCGCCGAACTTCACGCCGCCGGCCTGCGCACCTATGCGCTCGATGTCTGCTCGCCAGCGAGCATCGCGGCGCTGGCCGAGCAGCTGGCGGCCGATGGCCTGGTGCCCGACGCGCTGGTCAACAATGCCGGCTACGGCGCCATGGGGCCGTTGCTGGAGCTGCCATCCGACGAGCTGCAGCGCCAGTTCGACACCAATGTCTTCGCGCTGATGGCGGTGACCCGCGCCTTCGTGCCCGGCATGATCGCCCGCCGCCGGGGGCTGGTGGTCAATGTCGGCAGTGTCTCCGGGGTGCTGCCGACCCCGTTCTCCGGTGCCTACTGCGCGACCAAGGCCGCCGTGCATGCCCTGTCCGACGCGCTGCGCATCGAGCTGGCACCGTTCGGTGTCGATGTGCTGGTGGTGCAGCCGGGCGGCATCGAGTCGCAGTTCGGCGCCACCGCCGGCCAGGGCGCCAGCGAGCGTCGCGGCGATCTGGCACTGTACGCGCCGCTGGCGGCCGCCATCGACGCCCGCGCCGCCGCCTCGCAGCAGAACGCCACCCCCGCCGCCGAGTTCGCGCGCCAGCTCGCCGATGCCATGCAGGCCGGGCGGCCGGCACCGGTGGTGCGCATAGGCCATGGCAGCTTCATCATGCCGCAGCTCAAGCGCTGGCTGCCGACGCGCGTGCTCGACCGCGTGCTCGCGCGCCGTTTCGGCCTCGACCGGCTGGCCTCCGGTGACTGAGCCGAAAGGGGCTGCCATCGCCACGGCGGCGCCGGCGGAAACGCAGGCGCTGGACGCGGCCGTGTTCCCGGTGTTCCTGCTGCAGACCACGGTCAGCCGCTGCGCCGCCGAGGGCATCGATCCCGAGGCGTTGTGCCGGGGGCTGGGCTTCGTGGTCGCCGACCTCGATGATCCTGCCTGCCGTGTGTCGTTCCGCCAGGCCAGCCGCCTGATCCGGCGCGCGCTGCAGTCGCGCGCGG
>NZ_PTQZ01000008.1 GCF_002943415.1 Amnimonas aquatica
AAGGTCTGCGCTTCGCGATCCGTGAAGGCGGCCGCACCGTCGGCGCCGGCGTCGTCGCCAAGATCTTCGCCTGAGGCGGGAAAGTGCCGGGGCCGTGAATGCGGTCCCGGCGCATCGCCCTCCGGGGTGATGCAGTGGTTTCGGCGGACATTTTTCGAGCCCTGCTTGCAAAGTGTTCGCCCAGCCACTAATATACGCCACCCCTGAATGCAGGGTGGTTGTAAAGCCGGGGCATCGTTCCCGGACCGGTTTGTGAGAAGCCTTCCATCTGGCAATGCCTGGTGGTGGGCTAGTTCTTTTTCGCTTTGGAGTTGCTGGAATGGCTAGCCAGAGAATCCGCATCCGCCTGAAGGCGTTCGATCACCGTCTGATCGATCAGTCTGCGCTGGAAATCGTGGAAACCGCCAAGCGCACGGGTGCGCAGGTGTGTGGTCCGATCCCGATGCCGACCCGTATCGAGCGTTTCAACGTGCTGACTTCCCCGCACGTCAACAAGGATGCGCGTGACCAGTACGAAATCCGTACCCACAAGCGTCTCGTCGATATTGTCCAGCCCACGGACAAGACTGTTGATGCGCTGATGAAGCTGGACCTCGCCGCCGGCGTGGATGTCCAGATCAGCCTGGGTTGATCGTTCAGCATTAAGTCTCCTCTGAGACAGATTGCCAAAGAGGTCTGAGTAAATGGCTATTGGATTAGTCGGTCGCAAGTGCGGGATGACTCGTGTTTTCACGGAGGCTGGCGTTTCGGTGCCGGTGACCGTGATCGAAGTCGATCCGAACCGCATTACGCAAATCAAGTCGGTGGAAACCGATGGTTATCAGGCGATTCAGGTCACCACCGGCGAGCGTCGCGCTTCCCGTGTGACCAAGGCGCAGGCGGGTCACTTCGCCAAGGCCAATGTCGCTGCCGGTCGTGGCGTGTGGGAATTCCGCGTCGCGGGTGAAGAGGCTGCCAGCCTGCAGGTTGGTGGCGAGCTGAAGGTTGACCTGTTCGCGGTCGGCCAGGCTGTCGACGTGATCGGCACCTCCAAGGGCAAGGGCTTCCAGGGTGGCGTCAAGCGCTGGAACTTCCGTACCCAGGATGCCACCCACGGCAACTCCGTGTCGCACCGTGTTCACGGCTCGACCGGTCAGAACCAGAGCCCGGGCAAGGTGTTCAAGGGCAAGAAGATGGCCGGCCACATGGGTGCCGAGCGCGTCACGATCCAGGGTCTGGAAATCGTTTCCGTTGACGTCGAGCGCAGTGTGCTGGTCGTCAAGGGTGCCGTGCCGGGCGCAACCGGTAACGACGTCATCGTGCGTCCGTCCGTGAAGGCCTGAGGGAGATCAACGTGAACCTGAAGACTGTTTCCGGATCAGCTGTCGAGCTGTCCGAAGTTGCCTTCGGCAAGGAATTCAACGAAGCCCTCGTGCATCAGGTCGTCGTGGCCTACATGGCGGGTGCCCGTCAGGGCACGAAGGCTCAGAAGTCCCGTGCTGAAGTGAGTGGCGGCGGCAAGAAGCCGTTCAAGCAGAAGGGCTCGGGCCGTGCCCGCGCCGGCTCCATTCGCAGCCCGATCTGGCGTGGTGGTGGCAAGAGCTTCGCCGCCCGTCCGCAGGACTGGGATCAGAAGGTGAACCGCAAGATGTATCGCGGTGCCCTGCAGTGCATCCTGGCTGAACTGGTTCGCCAGGAGCGCCTGGTGCTGGTGGATGACTTCACCGTGTCGGCCCCGAAGACCAAGGAGCTGGTGTCCAAGCTCGATGGCCTGGGTCTGAGCAATGCGCTGATCATCACCGACGCCGTTGATGAAAATCTGTACCTGGCTGCCCGCAACCTGCCGCACGTCGATGTCATCGACACGGCCGCCGTCGATCCGGTCAGCCTGATCGGCTTCGAGAAGGTGCTGATGTCGGTGCCGGCAGCCAAGAAACTTGAGGTGGAATTGGGATGAGCCAGGAACGTCTGTTGCAGGTTCTGCTTGCGCCGCATGTCTCCGAGAAGGCCACGCTGATTGCTGAAAAGCATCGCCAGGTGGTGTTCAAGGTCCGTCGTGACGCCAACAAGCTGGAAATCAAGAAGGCTGTGGAAGGGCTGTTCAACGTCAAGGTTGAATCGGTCAACACCACGCTGGTCAAGGGCAAGAACAAGCGTTTCGGCCGCTCCCTCGGTCGTCGCCAGGACTTCAAGAAGGCTTATGTCTCCCTGAAGGAAGGCTTCGACATCGATTTCGCCGCCGCTGGCGCCGCTGAGTAAGGGCCGGGAGATCTGACATGCCTATCGTTAAGTGCAAACCGACTTCCCCGGGTCGTCGCTTCGTCGAGAAGGTCGTTCATCCGCACCTGCACAAGGGTCGTCCGCACGCCCCGCTGGTCGAGACCCAGAAGCGCTCCGGTGGTCGTAACAACAATGGCCGCATCACCATGCGTCACGTCGGTGGCGGCCACAAGCAGCTGTATCGCGTGATCGACTTCAAGCGCAACAAGGATGGCATTCCGGCCACCGTCGAGCGCATCGAGTACGATCCGAACCGCACTGCCCACATCGCGTTGCTGAAGTACGCCGATGGCGAGCGCCGCTACATGATCGCGCTGAAGAACCAGCAGGTCGGTGATGTGGTCCTGTCGGGCGATGCCGCTCCGATCAGGAACGGCAACGTGCTGCCGCTGCGCAACATGCCGCTCGGTGCCACGCTGTGCTGCGTCGAACTGAAGCCGGGCAAGGGTGCCCAGCTGGCCCGCTCCGCCGGTACCTCGGTGCAGCTGCTGGGTCGTGATGGCGCCTACGCCATCGTGCGTCTGCGCTCCGGCGAAATGCGCAAGATCCATGTCGAGTGCCGCGCCGTCTTCGGCGAAGTCTCGAACAGCGAGCACAACCTGCGCTCCCTGGGCAAGGCTGGTGCCAGTCGCTGGCGCGGTGTGCGTCCGACCGTTCGTGGCATGGCCATGAACCCGGTCGACCATCCGCACGGTGGTGGTGAAGGCCGCAACAAGGGCATGCAGCCGGTGTCGCCGTGGGGCACGCCGTCCAAGGGTTACAAGACCCGCAACAACAAGCGCACGAGCGGCATGATTGTCCGCGACCGTCGCGTCAAGTAATGGGTAGAGGAGAATCACTGTGCCTCGTTCACTGAAAAAGGGTCCGTTCGTTGATACCCACCTGTTCGTCAAGGTGGAAGCAGCGGCGGCAGCCAACTCGAAGAAGCCCATCAAGACCTGGTCGCGTCGTTCGATGATCCTGCCGGAAATGGTGGGTCTGACGATCGCCGTGCACAACGGCAAGCAGCATGTGCCGGTCTTCGTGACCGAACACATGGTCGGCCACAAGCTGGGTGAATTCGCGCCGACCCGCAGCTACCGCGGTCACGGCATCGACAAGAAGTCGAAGCGATAAGGAGAGCATGATGGAAGCGATCGCAAAACTGCGTGGCGCGCCGATTTCGGCTCAGAAGGCTCGCCTCGTCGCTGACCAGGTTCGCGGCAAGCCGGTTGAGCTCGCGCTCAACACGCTGAATTTCAGCGACAAGAAGGCCGCGCGCTTTGTCAAGAAGGTGCTGGAGTCGGCTATCGCCAACGCCGAGCACAATCAGGGTGCGGATGTGGACGAACTGCGTGTCGCCACGATCTGTGTGGACGAGGGCATCACGCTGAAGCGTATCCAGCCGCGCGCCAAGGGCCGCGCTGACCGCATCAGCAAGCGCACCTGCCACATCACCGTCACCGTGGCCGAAGGCAAGTAAGGGGCTGAGGAAATGGGTCAGAAAGTTCATCCGATCGGTATTCGCCTCGGTGTCGTCAAGAAGCACAACGCCAACTGGTATGCCAGCCCGAAGCAGTACGCCGAGTTCCTGCTCGCCGACCTGCAGGTGCGCGACTTCCTGGGCGCGCGCCTGAAGAATGCCTCGGTCAGCAAGATCCTCATCGAGCGTCCGTCCGAGAACGCCCGCATCACCATCTCCACGGCTCGTCCGGGTGTGCTGATCGGCAAGAAGGGCGAAGACGTCGAGCGTCTGCGTCGTGACGTTGCCAAGCTGATGAAGATGCCGGTCCAGATCAACATCGATGAAATCCGCAAGCCGGACCTCGATGCCAAGCTGGTCGCTGAAGGCATTGCCTCGCAGCTCGAGCGTCGCGTGATGTTCCGCCGCGCCATGAAGCGCGCCGTGCAGAACTCCATGCGTGCCGGTGCCAAGGGCATCAAGGTGGAAGTGTCGGGCCGTCTTGGTGGTGCCGAAATCGCCCGTACCGAATGGTACCGCGAAGGCCGTGTGCCTCTGCACACCCTGCGTGCCGACATCGATTACTCGATCGTCCGCGCCGAGACCACCTACGGCTGCATCGGCGTCAAGGTGTGGATCTTCAAGGGCGAAATCCTGGGCGGCATGGAGCAGGCTTCTGCCCCGACGCCGGTGGAAGAGGCCCGTCCCGCCAAGAAGCGCGGACCGAAGAACTGAGGGGTTGAGAGATGTTACAGCCTAAGCGTACCAAGTTCCGCAAGGTCCATAAGGGCCGCAACACCGGTCTCGCCCTGCGTGGCAGCACGGTGTCCTTCGGCACGATCGCCCTGAAGTCGGTCGAGCGTGGTCGTATCACTGCTCGCCAGATCGAAGCAGCCCGTCGTGCCATTTCCCGTCGCGTGAAGCGCGGCGGCAAGATCTTCATCCGCGTGTTCCCGGACAAGCCGATCACCCAGAAGCCGCTGGAAGTGCGTATGGGTAAGGGCAAGGGCAGTGTGGAGTACTGGGTGGCCGAGATCCAGCCGGGCAAGGTGCTGTACGAGATCGAGGGCGTCGCTGACGACCTGGCTCGTGAAGCCTTCATCCGTGCTGCTGCCAAGCTGCCCGTGAAGACCACCATTGTGACCCGGACGGTGATGTAATGAACGCCAAAGAATTGCGCGAGAAGAGCGTCGAAGACCTGAACAAGGAACTCGGCAACCTGCAGCGCCAGCAGTTCACGCTGCGCATGGCCCAGGCAACCGGTCAGCTGGCACAGAACAGCAAGATCGGCGTTGTCCGCAAGGACATCGCCCGCATCAAGACCATCCTGACCGAAAAGGAAGGTAACTGATCATGACTGAACAGATCGTGCGTACCCAGACCGGCAAGGTTGTCAGCAACAAGGGTGACAAGTCGATCACCGTGCTGATCGAACGCAAGGTCAAGCACCCGGTGTACGGCAAGTACATCACGCGCTCGACCAAGCTGCATGCTCATGACGAGCAGAACGTCTGCCAGGAAGGCGACGTCGTGACGATTTCGGAGTGCCGCCCGCTGTCCAAGACCAAGTCCTGGGTGCTGGTGGAAGTTGTCGAAAAGGCCGACGCTCGCTGAGTTTGACTTGCGGCCCCGGGGCCGCATCAGTTAGCATTTCGCGCCCCGCGAGTCGGGGCTCCCTTTTTTAGGGTTTGGAGAGAGCAATGATTCAGACCGAAACGATGCTCGACGTGGCCGACAACAGTGGCGCCCGTCGCGTCATGTGTATCAAGGTGCTCGGCGGTTCCCACCGTCGCTACGCCTCGGTCGGTGACGTCATCAAGGTCACGGTCAAGGAAGCGATTCCGCGTGGCAAGGTCAAGAAGGGCGATGTCATGAACGCCGTGGTGGTGCGTACCAAGAAGGGTATCCGCCGTCCGGACGGTTCGCTGATTCGCTTCGATGACAATGCCGCGGTGATCCTGAACAACAACAAGGCACCGATCGGCACCCGTATTTTCGGGCCGGTGACTCGTGAGCTGCGTACCGAGCAGTTCATGAAGATCATCTCGCTCGCGCCTGAAGTGCTTTGAGGTAACGAGAGATGGCAAAGATCAAGCGTGACGACGAAGTGGTCGTGATTGCGGGTAAGGACAAGGGCAAGCGCGGCAAGGTTGTCCGCGTGCTGGACGGCCGTGTGGTCGTCGCCGGGGTCAACCTGGTCAAGAAGCATGTCAAGGCCAACCCGAACCGGGGCGAGCAGGGCGGTATCGTGGAGCGTGAAGCTTCGCTCGATATCTCCAACATCGCCCTGTTCAATCAGGCCACGCAGAAAGCAGACCGTGTCGGCTACAAGGTGCTGGAAGATGGCGAAAAGGTTCGCGTCTTCAAGTCCACCGGCGAAGTAGTCGACGTCAAGTAAGGTAGGTTGGTTGAGATGGCCAGACTGAAAGCTGTTTACAAGAACGAGATCGCTCCGAAGCTGCAGCAGGAGCTGGGTCTCAAGAATGTGATGGAGATTCCTCGCATCACGAAGATTACTCTGAATATGGGAGTGGGCGGTGCCAGCCAGGATAAGAAGCTTATCGATGGCGCCGTGGCCGATATGCAGTTGATTTCTGGCCAGAAACCCGTTGTCACGCTCGCTCGCAAGTCCATCGCCGGATTCAAGATCCGCGACGGCTGGCCGATCGGCTGCAAGGTCACGCTCCGTGGCGACCGCATGTACGAATTCCTGGACCGCCTGATCGGCATCACGATCCCGCGTATCCGTGACTTCCGCGGCTTCAGCCCGAAGGCCTTCGATGGTCGCGGCAACTACAGCCTCGGCATCAAGGAACAGATCGTGTTCCCGGAAATCGAGTACGACAAGATCGATCGTCTGCGTGGTCTCGATATCGTGATCACCACCGACGCCCGTACCGATGACGAAGGCCGCGCCCTGCTGCGCGCCTTCCAGTTCCCGTTCAAGTGAGGCTGGACCATGGCTAAGAAGAGCATGCTGAATCGCGAAGCCAAGCGCGAAAAACTCGTTGCCAAGTTCGCCAAGCTGCGTCAGGAACTGAAGGCAACCATCGCCAACCCGGCCGCCAGCGAAGAAGATCGCTGGGCTGCCATCCTGCGCCTGCAGGAGCTGCCGCGCGACTCCAGCCCGAGCCGCCTGCGCAACCGTTGCGGCGTCACCGGTCGTCCGCACGGCTATTTCCGCAAGTTCGGCCTGGGCCGCAACAAGCTGCGTGAAGCCGTGATGAACGGTGATGTGCCCGGCGTCGTCAAGGCCAGCTGGTAAGAGGATTACAGAATGAGTATGCAAGATACCGTTGCGGACATGCTGACCCGCATCCGCAATGCCCAGCGCGCCGGCAAGCCGACCGTTGGCATGCCCTCGTCCAAGCTGAAGCTGTCGCTGGCCAAGGTGCTGGAAGCCGAAGGCTACATCTCCGGTGCCGAAGTGTCGTCCGACGTCAAGCCGGTCCTGACGCTCTCCCTCAAGTACTACGAGGGCAAGCCGGTGATCGAGGAGATCAAGCGCGTCAGCCGTCCGGGCCTGCGCATCTACAAGGGCAAGGATGAACTCCCGCGCGTCAAGCAGGGCCTGGGCGTCCTGATTGTCTCCACCAACAAGGGCATCATGACTGACCGCGCCGCACGTGCTGCTGGCGTTGGTGGTGAAGTCATCGCTCTCGTGTCGTAAGGGTGACGAAAGATGTCTCGAGTTGCTAAATCGCCGGTCGCTCTCCCCAATGGGGTTGAAGTGACCATCAAGGGCCAGGACGTGCAGATCAAGGGTGCCAAGGGCACGCTGTCGACCTCGCTGCACACGCTGGTTTCCATTGCACAGGAAGGCGCCGAGCTGAAGCTGGCGCCGCGCGAGGATTCGCAGGCTGCCTGGATGCAGACCGGTACGGCTCGCGCCGTGCTGAACAACCTCGTGATCGGCGTCTCCGCCGGTTTCGAGCGCAAGCTGCAGCTGGTTGGCGTGGGCTACAAGGCCGCCGCCAAGGGCAAGGTTCTGAACCTGGCCCTGGGTTTCTCGCACCCGATCGATCACGAGCTGCCGGAAGGCGTGACGGCTGAAACGCCGACGCCGACGGAGATCATCCTGAAGTCGATCGACAAGCAGCTGCTCGGTCAGGTTGCCGCCAATGTGCGTGGCTACCGTCCGCCGGAGCCGTACAAGGGCAAGGGTGTTCGTTACGCGGACGAGAATGTCCTGCGTAAGGAAGCCAAGAAGAAGTAACGGTAGGGTATCGCTATGAGTGAAAAGAAAGTTGCCCGTCTGCGTCGCGCACGCAGCACGCGCCTGAAGATTCGCGAAAACGGTGCCATTCGCCTGACGGTCAATCGCACCCCGCGCCACATCTACGCCCAGATCATCTCCGCCAATGGCGGCGAAGTGCTGGCCCAGGCCTCGACGCTGGATGCTTCGCTGCGTGATGCGGCGACCGGCAATGTCGAAGCGGCCAAGAAGGTGGGTGCACTGGTGGCCGAACGTGCCAAGGCTGCAGGCGTGACCCGCGTTGCCTTCGACCGCTCCGGTTTCAAGTATCACGGCCGCGTGCAGGCGCTGGCTGATGCCGCGCGTGAAGCCGGTCTGGAATTCTAAGGGTTGAATCATGGCTAAGCTTGAACAGAACGAAGGTTTCGTCGAGAAGCTGGTTGAAGTCAACCGCGTTTCCAAGACGGTTAAGGGCGGCAAGATCTTTGCCTTCACCGCGCTGACCGTGGTCGGCGACGGCAACGGTCGCGTCGGTTTCGGTCGCGGCAAGGCACGTGAAGTGCCGGCCGCCATCCAGAAGGCGCTGGAAGCCGCTCGTCGCAACATGATCCAGGTCGAGCTGAACGGCAGCACGCTGCAGCACCCGATCAATGGTCGTCATGGCGCCACCCGCGTCTACATGCAGCCGGCGTCGGAAGGTACTGGCGTCATCGCCGGTGGCGCGATGCGCGCCGTGCTGGAAGTGGCTGGTGTGCAGAACGTGCTGGCCAAGTGCTACGGCTCGACCAACGCCAACAACGTTGTCCACGCCACCTTCAACGGCCTGGCGTCGATGACTTCTCCGGAGCAGGTTGCCGCCAAGCGCGGTCTGACCGTTGAAGAAATCCTGGGGTAATGAGATGAGCACCATCAAGGTTACGCAAGTGCGCTCGAGCGCACANACAAGCTGAAGAACCACAAGCTCTGCTTGCAGGGTCTCGGCCTGCGCCGCATCGGTCACACCGTCGAGGTCCTGGATACCTCGTCGAACCGCGGCATGATCAACAAGGTGCACTACCTTGTGAAGGTGGAGGGTTAATCATGCAGCTCAATGATCTGCAGCCGGCCGAAGGCTCCAAGCGCCCGGCCAAGCGTCGTGGTCGCGGCATCGGTTCCGGCCTCGGCAAGACCGGTGGTGTCGGTGTCAAGGGTCAGACCTCCCGCGGCAAGGGCAAGGTCCGCCCCGGCTTCGAAGGCGGCCAGATGCCCCTGTACCGTCGTCTGCCGAAGTTCGGCTTCACCTCACTGAAGCAGCAGGTGACGGCTGAGGTCCGCCTGTCCGAAATCGGCTATGTCGATGGCGACGTGGTGACTCTGGATGCCCTGAAGGCCGCCAACGTCGTTCGCAACGACATGGTGCGTGCCCGCGTGATCCTGTCCGGTGAAGTGGCTCGCGCCCTGACCGTCAAGGGTCTGAAGGTCACCAAGGGTGCCCGTGCTGCCATCGAGGCAGCTGGCGGCAAGGTAGAGGAATAATCCGCATGGCGAACACCCGCAACGCACAACAGGGTCGTGAGATGTTGCAGGCTCCCGGCATGCAGAAAGGCATGTCGGAGCTCTGGCGCCGCATCGGCTTCCTGCTGTTCGCACTGCTGGTGTTCCGCCTGGGTGCGCACATTCCGGTGCCGGGCATCAATCCGCAGCGTCTGGCAGAGTTGTTCGACCAGAACAAGGACACCATCCTGAGCCTGTTCAACATGTTCTCGGGCGGTGCGCTCGAGCGCATGTCGATCCTGGCGCTGGGCATCATGCCCTACATCTCGGCATCCATCATCATGCAGCTGGCGGCGACGGTGATTCCGTCGCTGGAAGCGCTGAAGAAGGAAGGCGAGGCGGGTCGTCGCCAGATCAACCAGTACACCCGCTACGGCACGGTGCTGCTGGCCCTGATCCAGGCGCTGGGCATGTCCGCGGGCCTGATTTCGCAGGGCATCACGCTCAGCGACGGCCTGACGTTCTACATTCCGGCCGTGGCCAGCCTGGTGGCAGGCGCCGTGTTCCTGATGTGGCTGGGCGAGCAGATCACCGAGCGTGGTGTCGGTAACGGCATTTCCATGCTGATCTTTGCCGGTATCGTCGCCGGCATGCCCAGCGCCATCGGCATGGCGCTGGAGTCGGCCCGCCAGGGCGAGATCGGCGTGATTGCGCTGTTCGTGATCGCTGTCCTGGCCATGGTCGTGGTCGGCGCGGTGGTGTTCATGGAGCGTGGCCAGCGTCGCATCACGGTGCAGTACGCTCAGCGCCAGCAGGGTCGGCGCGTGTTCGCCGCGCAGCAGAGCCATCTGCCGCTGAAGCTCAACATGGCGGGTGTCATTCCGGCCATCTTCGCGAGCTCGCTGCTGCTGTTCCCGGCCAGCCTCGGGCAGTGGTTCGGCCAGGCGCCGAACCCGAATGCGTTCCAGCGGATCCTGCAGGAGGCCTCCCTCCTGCTGGCACCGGCACAGCCGCTCTACCTGCTGCTGTTCGCGCTGCTGATCATCTTCTTCTGCTACTTCTACACCGCGCTGGTGTTCAACCCGCGCGATGTAGCCGACAACCTGAAGAAGTCCGGCGCCTACATTCCCGGCATCCGCCCGGGCGAGCAGACCAGCCGCTACATCGATGGCGTGCTGAGCCGCCTGACCCTGGTCGGTTCCCTGTACATCACGGCGGTCTGTCTGCTGCCGATGATCCTGCAGGTGTCGTTCAACGTCCCGTTCTACCTTGGCGGCACGTCGTTGCTGATCGTGGTGGTGGTGGTCATGGACTTCATGTCCCAGGTCCAGTCCCACCTGATGTCGAGCCAGTACGAGTCGCTGATGAAGAAGGCCAATCTGCGCGGCTTCGGCCCGGCGGGCCAGACTCGCTGAGTCCGGTCCGTCTGCAGTTAAGTACAGAAAGAATTCCTTGTTGGAGTGTGAACCATGAAAGTTCAAGCCTCTGTGAAAAAGATTTGCGGCAGCTGCAAGATCGTCCGCCGCAACGGAAGCCTGCGTGTCATTTGCAGCGCGGAACCGCGCCACAAGCAGCGTCAGGGTTAATCTCAGGTTCCGGTTGCATTCAGCTGGCCGAGTCGATAGACTCTTGCGCCTTTCGCGCCCAGTCCGAATAACCGGTCTGATACGAAAAGAAGTGGAGTAAAGGTCAATGGCTCGTATTGCCGGCGTCAACATTCCTGATAACAAGCATGCGGTCATTTCCCTGACCTACATCTTCGGTATCGGTCGCACCACCTCGGCCAAGATCCTCTCGGCTGTCGGCATTGCGCCCGAAACCAAGATCAAGGATCTGTCCGATGCTCAGCTTGACCAGGTGCGTGCTCAAGTGGCCGCTCTCCCGACCGAGGGTGACCTCCGTCGTGAAGTGTCCATGAACATCAAGCGCCTGATGGATCTGGGTTGCTACCGTGGCATGCGCCACCGTCGCGGCCTGCCGGTCCGTGGTCAGCGCACCAAGACGAATGCCCGTACCCGCAAGGGTCCGCGTAAGGCCGTCAAAAAGTAATTTTCATTCATTCGCCGAACTCGGAAGCTAAAAGATGGCAAAAGATAACTCGCGCGCTCGCAAGAAGGTGACCCGTCAGGTCTCCGATGGCATCGCGCACATTCATGCTTCTTTTAATAACACCATTGTGACGATTACCGATCGCCAAGGTAACGCACTGGCCTGGGCCACCTCCGGTGGTCAGGGCTTCCGCGGTTCCCGCAAGTCCACCCCTTTCGCCGCCCAGGTGGCCGCTGAGGTTGCCGGCAAGGCAGCCCAGGAATACGGTCTGAAGAATCTGGACGTGCTGGTGAAGGGGCCGGGCCCGGGCCGCGAGTCCGCCGTGCGCGCCTTGAACGCAGTGGGTTACAAAATCAACAGCATTTCTGACGTGACCCCGATTCCGCACAACGGATGCCGTCCGTCCAAAAAGCGTCGCGTGTAAGAGGAGACTGGGAAAATGGCTCGTTATATTGGTCCCAAGTGCAAGCTCTCCCGTCGCGAAGGTACCGACCTTCAGCTGAAGAGCGGTGTCCGCGCCCTGGATACGAAGTGCAAGGCTGAAACCCCGCCGGGTCAGCATGGCGCATCCCGCAAGGGTCGCCTGTCCGACTACGGTACCCAGCACCGCGAAAAGATGAAGGTTCGCCGCATCTATGGCGTGCTGGAGCGTCAGTTCAGCAACTACTACAAGGAAGCTGCCCGTCTCAAGGGCGCTACCGGCGAGAACCTGCTGCAGCTGCTCGAATCCCGTCTGGACAACGTGGTCTACCGCATGGGCTTCGGTGCCACCCGCTCCGAGGCGCGTCAGCTGGTCAGCCACCGCGCGATCCTGGTCAATGGCGTGCGTGTCAACGTCGCCTCGATCCAGGTTGCCCCGGGCGACGTGATCACGGTCCACGAAAAGGCCAAGAACCAGCTGCGCGTGAAGAACGCCCTGGAACTCGCTGGCCAGCGTGGCGTGCCGGCCTGGCTGTCGGTGGACACCACCAAGCTTGAAGGTACGTTCAAGGCGCGTCCGGAGCGTTCGGACCTGTCCTCGGAAATCAACGAAAACCTGATCGTTGAACTGTACTCCAAGTAATCGCGTGATTTGAGGGTGTCATCCATGTCACAGGTCAACGAGTTCCTGACGCCGCGCAGCATTGCGGTGCAAGCGATCAGCGGTACCCGCGCCAAGGTCACGCTGGAGCCGCTCGAGCGCGGCTTCGGCCATACCCTGGGCAATGCCCTGCGTCGCATCCTGCTGTCGTCCATGCCGGGTGCCGCCGTGGTTGATGTCGAGATCGACGGTGTCGAGCACGAGTACAGCGCCATCGAAGGCGTGCAGGAAGATGTCATTGAAATCCTGCTGAACCTGAAGGGCCTGGCGCTCAAGCTGTTCGAACAGCAGGAAGCCGTTCTGACCATCGACGCCAAGGGCCCGAAGGTCATCACCGCTGCCGATCTGGTGCTGCCGCACAATGTCGAAGTGGTCAATCCGGATCACGTGATCGCCACCCTGGGCGGCAATGCGCATCTGAAGATGAAGCTGCGCGTCGCCCGTGGTCGCGGCTACGAGCCGGCTGACGGCCGTTACGCGGACGAGGACACCCGTCCTATCGGCCGCCTGCTGCTGGATGCCTCCTTCAGTCCGATCCGCCGTGTCGCCTACGTGGTCGAGAACGCTCGCGTCGAGCAGCGTACCGACCTCGACAAGCTGGTCATCGATCTCGAGACCAACGGCACGATCGAAGCGGAAGAAGCCATCCGCCGCGCCGCTACCGTGCTGCAGCAGCAGATTTCGGTGTTCGTGGATCTGGAAGCCGACAGCCCGGCAGCCGCGCCGCAGCAGGGCAGCGATGTCGATCCGATCCTGCTGCGTCCGGTGGATGACCTCGAGCTGACCGTTCGTTCGGCCAACTGCCTGAAGGCGGAAAACATCTACTACATCGGTGACCTGGTCCAGCGCACCGAAGTGGAACTGCTGAAGACGCCGAACCTGGGCAAGAAGTCGCTGACCGAAATCAAGGATGTCCTCGCTTCCAAGGGCCTGTCCCTGGGTATGCGTCTGGACAACTGGCCGCCGGCTAGCCTGCGTAACGACGACCGCCTGAACTTCCGCGGTCGTTGATCGGCAACTGAATTAGTGTAGGAAAACTGCCATGCGTCATCGTAATAGTGGTGTGAAACTGGGCCGCAACAGCAGCCATCGCAAGGCCATGTTCCAGAACATGGCTGTGTCGCTGTTCGAGCACGAGCTGATTCGCACGACCCTGCCCAAGGCGAAGGAACTTCGTCGCGTGGCAGAGCCGCTGATCACGCTCGCCAAGAACGACACCGTCGCCAACCGTCGTCTCGTGTTCTCGCGCACGCGCTCCAAGGAAATCGTCGGCAAGCTCTTCAACGAGCTGGGCCCGCGCTACAAGGCCCGCAACGGCGGCTACCTGCGCGTGCTGAAGGCCGGCAACCGTCCGGGCGACAACGCGCCGATGGCTTATGTCGAACTGGTTGACCGCGCCATCGGTGCGGCGGCTGTCGACGCCGAATAAGCCTCCTGCCGATCCGGGCTCCGCGTGTCGGGGTCCGGGAACGCGAGATGCGAATCAACGAAAAGCCGGCTTGATGCCGGCTTTTCGTTTTGGCACGTCCGGGTTTCAGCGACCCGGTGCCAGCAGCGGTGCCAGGAAACGCCCGGTGTGCGACTCGGCGACCGTGGCGATCTGCTCCGGCGTGCCGGTGGCCAGGATGCGACCGCCGCCGGCGCCCCCTTCGGGGCCGAGGTCGATGATCCAGTCCGCGGTCTTGATGACGTCCAGGTTGTGCTCGATGATGACCATGGTGTTGCCGGCGTCGCGCAGGCGATGCAGCACGGTCAGCAGCTGCTGGATGTCGTGGAAGTGCAGGCCGGTGGTGGGCTCGTCGAGGATGTAGAGCGTGCGTCCGGTATCGCGCTTGGACAGTTCGCGCGCGAGTTTCACGCGCTGCGCCTCGCCGCCTGACAGCGTGGTCGCGGCCTGCCCCAGCGTGATGTACGACAGGCCAACATCGATCAGGGTCTGCAGCTTGCGCGCCAGCGCCGGAATGGCGTCGAAGAACTCGCGCGCGGTCTCTACCGTCATGTCCAGCACTTCGGTGATGTTCCGGCCCTTGTAGCGGATGTCCAGCGTCTCGCGGTTGTAGCGCTGGCCTTTGCAGATGTCGCAGGGCACATAGACATCGGGCAGGAAGTGCATTTCCACCTTGATCACGCCGTCGCCCTGGCAGGCTTCGCAGCGGCCGCCCTTGACGTTGAAGGAGAAGCGGCCGGGCCCGTAGCCGCGCGAGCGCGCCTCCTGCGTGGCGGCGAAGAGTTCGCGCACGGGGGTGAAGATGCCGGTGTAGGTGGCCGGGTTGGAGCGCGGCGTGCGGCCGATCGGGCTCTGGTCGATGTCCACGACCTTGTCCAGGTGTTCCAGGCCTTCGATGCCGTCGTGTTCGGCCGGGTTGCGCTCGGCGGCGCCGTTGAGCGTGTGCGCGGCCACCGGGTAGAGGGTCCCGTTGATCAGCGTCGACTTGCCCGAGCCGGACACGCCGGTGATGCAGGTCATGAGACCGATCGGAATGTCGACGCTGACATTGTCGAGGTTGTTGCCGCGTGCCCCGAGCAGGCGCAGGGCCTTGCCGGCCTCGGGGGCATGGCGGGTCACGGGGACCTCGATGCGGCGGCGGCCGGACAGGTAGTCGCCGGTCAGTGACTCTTCGCTGCCGGTGAGGTCGTCGACGCTGCCGCTGGCGATCACCCGGCCACCGTGCACGCCGGCGCCGGGGCCGATGTCGATGACGTGGTCGGCGGCGCGGATGGCATCTTCGTCATGCTCGACCACCAGTACGGTGTTGCCGAGATCGCGCAGGTGCAGCAGGGTCTGCAGCAGGCGTTCGTTGTCGCGCTGGTGCAGGCCGATCGAGGGTTCGTCGAGCACGTACATGACGCCGACCAGGCCGGCGCCGATCTGTGACGCCAGACGGATGCGCTGTGCCTCGCCGCCGGACAGCGTGTCCGCCGAGCGCTCCAGGCTCAGGTAGTCGAGACCGACATTGACCAGGAACTGCAGGCGCTCGCGGATCTCCTTGAGGATCTTGGCGGCGATCTCGCCGCGCGCGCCGGTCAGGGCGAGTTCGGCGAAATAGTGGTTGGCGGCCGCGATCGGCATGCGCGAGATCTGCGGCAGGCTGTGGCTGTCCACGAACACGTGGCGCGATTCGCGGCGCAGGCGCGAGCCGCCGCAGTCATCGCAGGGCGCAGTGTTGAGGTATTGCGCCAGGTCCTCGCGCACCGAGCTGGACTCGGTCTCGCGGTAGCGGCGCTCGAGGTTGACCAGGATGCCTTCGAACGGGTGCTCGCGGGTGACGCGGCGGCCGCGGTCGCCGATGTAGGTGAAGGCGACCTGCTCGTCGCCGGAGCCCTGCAGCAGCACTTTCTGCGTCTTCGCCGGCAGGGACTCCCAGGGTGCGTCGAGCGCGAAGCCGTAGTGCTCGGCCAGCGACTCCAGCATGGCGTAGTAGTAGAAGTTGCGGCGGTCCCAGCCGCGGATCGCGCCTTCGGACAGCGACAGCTCCGGCTGGCTGATCAGGCGCTTCTGGTCGAAGAACTGGCGCACGCCCAGGCCGTCGCAAGTGGGGCAGGCGCCCGCCGGGTTGTTGAAGGAGAACAGGCGCGGCTCCAGTTCGCTCAGCGAGTAGCCGCAGTGCGGGCAGCTGTAGCGGGCCGAGAACACCTGCTCCGGCGCCGAGCCGTCGATGTGCGCGACCCAGGCGATGCCGTCGGCGATGCGCAGCGCGGTCTCGAACGACTCCGCCAGGCGCAGGCCCAGGTCCGGGCGCACCTTGATGCGGTCGACCACCACCTCGATGGTGTGCTTCTTCTGCTTGTCCAGTGCCGGGGCATCGTCCAGGTCGACCACCAGGCCGTTGATGCGCGCGCGCACGAAGCCTTCGCTGCGCAGTTTCTCGAACACGTGCAGGTGTTCGCCCTTGCGTTCGCGCACCACCGGCGCCAGCAGCATGATGGCCGTGCCTTCGGGCAGCGCCAGCACCTGATCGACCATCTGGCTGACGGTCTGCGCCTCCAGCGGCGCGTCGTGATCCGGGCAGCGCGGGGTGCCGGCGCGGGCGAACAGCAGGCGCAGGTAGTCGTGGATCTCGGTGATGGTGCCCACGGTCGAGCGCGGGTTGTGTGAGGTCGACTTCTGCTCGATCGAGATCGCCGGCGACAGGCCCTCGATATGATCGACATCGGGCTTTTCCATCAGCGACAGGAACTGGCGGGCATACGCCGACAGCGATTCGACGTAGCGGCGCTGCCCCTCGGCGTAGAGCGTGTCGAACGCCAGCGAAGACTTGCCGGAACCGGAGAGGCCGGTGATCACCACGAAGCGGTCGCGGGGAATGTCGAGGTCGATGTTCTTCAGATTGTGCGTGCGTGCACCGCGAACCTTGATACTGCTCATGTCTGTCCGATGGTCGGATGGGCGATCGTCCAGTATACGCAATGCGCGTGCCGGCCACAGCGGCATGGAAAGGAGTGCGGCGTGGGTGCGGGGCGGATGCTAGAATGGCGCCCTTCCCGGGCGACTCCGTCGTCCTGCGTTTTTTCCGGTAAGGGTTCGATGACCTCATACACCCCAGTCGAGCGGCAAGCGGTGGTTTCGCTGTCGGGGATATTCTCCCTGCGCATGATCGGCCTGTTCATGATCCTGCCGGTGTTCGCCGTCTACGGCACCGCGCTCGAGGGCGCGACGCCGCTGCTCATCGGCCTTGCGGTGGGTGCCTACGGCCTAGCGCAGCTGCTGCTGCAGATTCCGTTCGGCCTCATGGCGGACCGCCATGACCGGCACCGGCTCATCATCATCGGCCTGCTGCTGTTCATCGTCGGCGGGCTGGTGGCGGCCGCTTCCGACTCGATCTGGGGCGTCATCATCGGCCGCTTCCTGCAGGGAGCGGGCGCCATCTCGGCCGTGGTCATGGCGCTGCTGTCGGACCTCGTGCGCGACGAGAACCGCACCAAGGCCATGGCCACGGTCGGCATGAGCATCGGTCTGTCGTTCGCGCTGGCGTTCGTGATCGGGCCGCTGCTGGCGGATGCCGTCGGCCTGTCCGGCCTGTTCCTGGCGACGGCGGTCATGGGCGCCTTCGCCCTGCTGGTCTGCCTGCGCTATGTGCCGCGCGCCGGCCGTGCGGAGCGCCAGCTGCCCACCCATTACCTGCCGCACCTGCTGACCATGCTGCGCCACCCGGAGCTGATGCGACTGAACATCGGCATCTTCTGCCTGCATCTGGTCATGACCGCCTGCTTCGTCGTGCTGCCGCCGCTGCTGGTCTCCGCCGGCCTGCCGGCGAGCCGCCACGGCTGGCTCTACCTGCCGGTCATGGCGCTGGCACTGGTGGCGCTGGTGCCGGCCGTGATCATCGCGGAGAAGCGGCGGCGCATGCGCGAGATCTACCTGCTGGCGGTCATGCTGCTCGGTCTGTCCATGCTGCTGCTGGCACTAGGGCATGCCGGCCTCACCGGGCTGGTGCTGGCGGTGGCGCTGTTCTTCTTCGCCTTCAATCTGCTGGAGGCGCTGCTGCCCTCGCTGGTCAGCAAGCTCAGTCCGGCGGGCGGAAAAGGCACCGCCATGGGGGTCTACAGCACCTGCCAGTTCCTCGGTGCCTTCCTCGGCGGCGCGCTGGGCGGCGCGCTGCAGGGCTGGTACGGTGTCGGCGTGCTGTTCATCTGCCTCGCGGTCATGGTCCTGCTCTGGCTGGTCGGTGCCTTCGCCATGCGTCAGCCGGCCTATCTGCACAGCCTGACACTGCGTCCGGCGGAGGGTGGAGTGAGCAATGACCTGCTGGAGCGGTTGCGCGCGGCGCCGGGTGTTGCCGAGCTGGTGCTGCTGCCGGATGATGGCGATATCCATCTCAAGATCGACCGCCTGCACTGGCGTGCCGAAGTGCTGGAGGGGCTGCCGGTCAGCGTGGTCGGCTGACAAGTGGCGGACACGCTGATCCTGGACTACAGTTCGGGCAGCGATGAATTCATCAATAAAAGAAACTGGGTATATCCGGAGAGAATCATGCGTGGTGTAAACAAGGTCATTCTGGTCGGCAATCTGGGGCGTGATCCCGAAGTCCGTTATCTGCCGTCCGGCGGCGCGGTCGCCAATGTCACCGTGGCTACCAGCGAGAGCTGGCGGGACAAGAATACCGGTGCCATGCAGGAGCAGACGGAATGGCACCGCGTGGTTTTCTACGGTCGCCTGGCGGAAATCGCCGGTGAATACCTGCGCAAGGGCTCCAAGATTTATCTCGAGGGCTCGCTGCATACCCGCAAGTGGCAGGACAAGCAGACCGGCCAGGACCGCTACAGCACGGAAATCAAGGGCAGCACCATGCAGATGCTGGACAGCAAGGGCGGCGGCTCGGGTGGCGGTTACGAGGGCGGTGATGATCAGGGCATGCCGTCCTACGGTGATTTCGAGCAGCCCCAGGCTGCGCCGCGTCAGCAGGCCGCCCCGCGACCCACGCCGTCGGCGCCTCCGCGCCCGGCTGCACCGGCAGCCATGGACAATTTCGACGACGATATTCCGTTTTGATCCGATAATAGTCGGATTATTGACGCCGCATTAAAATGCGGCGTCATCCATTTTGGATTATGCGTTTCCACTTTGTTTCATTGCTGAATTGCAGTATATTGAGGCTGTAGTATTCCTGACGCTCACGAGGTCGTAGCATGTCCATCAAACTGGATTCCCTGTCGGTACAGGAGCTGGAAGCTCTCATTCAAAAAGCCAATGAAGTCATCTCCCGCAAAAAGGAACAGCAGGAGAAACTGGCCAGTGCGCGTTCGGAGATCGAGCGCATCGCGCGTGATGCCGGTGTCAGCGTCGAAGAACTGCTGGAGCAGGCTGGCAAGACCGCCGGTCGCAAGACTGCAGGTACGCGCAAGCC